>JAZQHA010000216.1:0-47192 GCA_045540315.1 Acutalibacteraceae bacterium
GTCTCCCGGCAAGTTTTCCTCGTCTGACGGTGGTGTCAGCGTTGTTTGCGAGGCGGCCTTCGTCTCGTCTGGTGGCGGTGACTGCGTTGGTTGCACGGCGGCCTTCTCCTCGTCTGAGAGCCTATCAATAAGCGACCAGGGACTACAACGGTTTGTATTAACGCAAGCCCAATATGCACCGTCGATAGGCACTAATTCTTCCTCAAACTCTCCATCTTCATATTGTTTAACCAGAACCACCTCAAGCTCCTTGGCGTCAAGGCCAGGAATCACCTCAAAACAAAGCTTGAACGTACCGTCACGCGGCATATCTAGTGGGTTGCCGTCGCTGTCGACGAGCGTAAGATTATACGACATAATGTGTTCAATCTCCAGGCCATCATCGAGCTGCTCGTGAGTTGTAACCACCTCGGCAAGCAGGCGCGTCCCCGCTGGCAGCACACCATTTGGGTCGTACACGCGTAGTCTCTGCTCTTGGCCGTTTATGGTCACGGTTGTCTGGATGTAGCTGTCATTGGTGCCATCGTTGTCTGACGTTTCATGCCCACCATCGGCTTTGCCCGTCACCCCACCTGGCCAGTTGTCCCATGGCAGACCTGTCAGATCCCACGCACGAACCCGTTCACCTTGAATATCCGTCCACCAGAAACTGTCTGGTCGCAATCCCCGGGGCAAATCTGGGTTGTCTATAAACATAAATCTATACGAACCATCGCGGCTGTGATCAAACATGCTGTGATCAGCGTCGTTGAACTCGACGCCCGTCCGGGTAGCGTTTCCCGCGTATAGCGCGAACAATAGTACACCAGTAGTCACATTCCCCCCACCGACGACTGGTACTGCTGCACCGAGGTCACCCACTGCGCACCCCACTCCAGGAGGGCAGTCCACAGCCACATGCGCCTCAGTCACTTTGTCAGACCAGGCCTCCGAGTTGTCTCTCGCTACACACACCAAAACCGCCCCTGCCGGCATTGTACCAGACATATTGGCACATGACGCTGGGCTTTGTATCTGTTGAGACCACCAGCTACCGTTCACAATACTAAGAATCACCACATCCACCCGCTCAACCCCGTCCGGCACGCTTCTCAATTGGACACTGGTCAACACGGCTCTCCCCGCACACTCACGCAACCTGTCCCCTCCTGTAATCTTTGGTGGGTTGGTACCAAAGTCCACCGTCAGCGTTACATTGGGCTCTACCTTCGCATTCGCCTCGTAGCCGCCCCACCCGCGGGGCATGGTACACAGTACCATCGCGATACACACCGTCGTGGCAAACAAATTTTGGGCAAGTTTTTTAGGAAATCTTGCCCCACCCCCTAAGTTGAAACGAGGGCTTTTGTGCATGTTTTTAAATATGCCGTAAAATTTGATAAAATTAATCATATCTTCGCCTCCTTTTGAGCGTTATCTGTTTAAGTGCATTATAAATAATATTACAAGGCTTGTCAAGAGGAAATTGTGTTTTTTATGTTGAATATTTGAACTGGCAGTTTGCTTAAGGTGCGTGACCTAGCAGGACAAGTCGCGAACTGGGGTTGAGCGTAAAATTTAAATTTTTGCGCTCGCGGCTAAGGGTTAGTGCGGTCCAGCGGCACGCTGGTCGTTATAAGGAGAGTTCGAGAGGGAACTCGAAATCCCTCTCGAAACGTTTTTGGTTACTTTTTTCGTTACAAAAAAGTGACATAAAGACAAAAATAAAAAAATAGATTTTCAATACCCCCGCACTATACCGCGCGGGGGCTATTTTTACTTATACATTCGCGCAAGTACAATGACCTTTTAAGTTCTCGCAGTTTGTGTTATAATGAATAAAATACTTGAAAAGGATTGTAAAGCAGAATGATAAATAAAATAAAAAAAATGGATAAAAAAGTGATTTTTAATATAAAAAAGCTTCATAAAGAAAGACTTAATCGATGGATGATTGTCATTAGCAAGATGGGAAACAACGGCATGGTATGGTTTGCTGTATCTGTGCCGTTTTTGTTTAATCGCGGCTATCGAAACATTGGTGTAAAAATAATTTTGGCAATACTGCTTAGTGGATTTATTGGAGAAATTGTAATTAAACATATAGTCGCAAGAAGCCGGCCTACAAAATTTTTACTTCAGGAGGAGATGTTAATAAAAGAACCGATTTCTTACTCTTTTCCATCCGGACATACTTCTTCGTCGTTTGCTGCTTCATGTATGTTGGCTTCCTGTTTTGGCTTGTTTTCTATTCCAGCATTTGTTTTTGCGTTCTTGATGGCTTTTTCAAGAGTTTATCTGCGAGTGCACTACCCAACGGATGTACTTGCGGGAGCCCTTCTTGGTTCTGTCTGTAGCTTGCTTGTTAACGTGTTTCTATCGTTTTGACTCAATTGTCATCTTCATAGTTGTTATAGTATAATTAACACATAACAAGTGGTATAAAGTTTCATACGAAGGTTGCTTGTGATATTATGAAAAAGACTACATTGTATAACGTGTTGTTTCCATTATGGATAATTTTGCTTTTTCCTTTTTCTTGGTTAATTGTTTTGCCAGGAAATTTTCTTATCGATACTGCAGTTTTATTTTTAGGTTTATACTGGTTAAAGATTAAGGAAAAAATATATTTCTATAAAAAGAACATCTTAAAAATATTTTTATTTGGATTGCTATCCGATATAATTGGTTCTACATATTTATTAATAATTATGCTAGTGAGTTCTGGACCAACCATGGGAGACGAGCCGGTTTTAACATTGCCTGCACTTTTGATATCAGCCGTTTGTATTTTTGTGTTCAACTATTTTATATCTTTAAAAACATATGAAAAAGATATTCGACTTAAAATTGCGCTTCTATTTGCTGTTGTAACGGCACCATATACGTTTTTGGTACCATCGAGTTGGTTGTATAGCTAAGATAGTTCAAATTTTTTTACAAAAAGGAGTCCTCAAAAACGTGAAAATACTCGGAATTGACCCGGGGTATGCCATTGTAGGGTATGGCGCAATATATTTTAAACCAATCAAGTTTCAGCCGTTGTGCTATGGTGCGATTCAAACCGATGCAAATCTGCCGTTTTACATAAGACTGGAAAAAATATATGACAATATGATGGAATTGCTAGAGAAAGTGCAGCCGGATGCTATGGCCATAGAGAAGTTATATTTTCAGAATAACCAGAAAACCGCCATAGACGTTGCTCAAGCTAGAGGGGTAATTTTGTTGAGTGCGCAAAAAAAACAAGTCCCGATATTTGAGTATACTCCGCTGCAGGTGAAAACTGTCGTGACTGGATACGGCAAGGCAAAAAAAACACAAGTTATGGAAATGACAAAACGCCTACTCGCACTTGAGCAAATGCCAAAACTCGATGACACTGCTGATGCTTTGGCTATAGCAATTTGTCACGCACAGGCTTGTGGTTCAGATTTGCGCCTCAGTATGATGAAAAGGAGAAATACGGATAATGTTTTATAGTCTCAGAGGGAAATTAATTAACATTGATGGCCTTACCATTGCGGTGGAGTGTGCTGGCGTTGGTTATAAGTGTAATGTCACACAGTATACCCTAAGTGAGTTGCCGGCAGTTGGCGAGGATGTTTTCATCTATACGCACTTGAATGTGAGAGAAGATGCTATGGAACTTTTTGGCTTTTCTAAGTTGAATGAGTTGAACTGCTTTAAGTTGTTAACTTCTGTCTCTGGAGTTGGTGCAAAGGTCGGTATTGCTATTTTGTCCACGTTATCCTCAGAACAAGTTGCGGTTGCAATAGCCTCAGAGGACAGTAAAGCCCTAACTATGGCACCGGGCGTCGGTAATAAACTAGCTCAAAGAATAATATTAGAATTAAAAGATAAGGTCGAAAAGGCTCAAGTAGCCGCGCCGTTTGGGCAGACAACCTTTACAAAGCTGCCGGCGGGTAATGCTACAGCTGCAATAAGGGCTCTAGCTGTTCTCGGTTATTCACAGTCTGAGGCGGCCTCCGCCGTTGCTCAATTCGATGAAACCTTGTCTGTGGAGGAGCTTATTCGTAACGCGCTTAAATCTATGGCAGGGAGGGCTTAAAGCTTGGAATTTGATTTTGAGAATAGAATTTTGGACCCCGAGGAGCTTCCGGAGGACTTTGACGTTGAAAACCCGCTGCGCCCTCGAACACTTGCTGAGTATGTTGGTCAAGATAAGGTAAAAGAAAATTTATCCGTATTCATCAAGGCGGCAAAAATTCGCAAAGAACCTCTTGACCATGTTCTCTTATATGGACCTCCTGGCCTTGGAAAAACTACGCTTTCTGGAATCATTGCAAATGAAATGGGCGTAAACTTTAGAATTACCTCAGGGCCGGCCATCGAAAAACCGGGCGATTTAGCAGCGCTCCTTACGAACTTAAACGAGGGCGATGTGCTTTTCATCGATGAGATACATAGACTCCCGCGAACCGTCGAGGAAATTTTATACCCGGCGATGGAGGACTTCTCTATAGACATCATTACCGGAAAAGGTCAAATGGCGACGTCGTACCACTTGCCGCTGCCCAAATTTACTCTCGTCGGTGCAACTACTCGTGCAGGCCAACTTTCGGCGCCGCTAAGAGATAGATTTGGCGTTGTCTTGCGCCTAGAGATGTACACTCCGGAGGAACTTTCTCGTATTGTTATGCGAAGCGCAACTATATTGGGTATTAGCATCGACCAAGATGGTGCTCTGGAGATAGCCTCTCGCTCGAGGGGAACGCCACGAATTGCTAACAGGCTTTTAAAACGAGTGAGAGATTTTGCTTTGGTAGAAAGTCATGGCGAGATTGATTTTGGCACCGCAAAGATGGCTTTGAATAAACTAGATATAGATGAATTAGGTCTTGATGCGAATGACCGCAGGATGCTAAAAACTATGATTGAGTTTTACAAGGGCGGCCCTGTCGGCCTAGAGACATTAGCCTCGGCCATCGGTGAGGAATCTGTTACCATTGAGGACGTTTACGAGCCGTACTTGATGCAGATTGGATTCATCAGCCGTACACCTAGAGGACGAGTTGCGAACCGTTCGGCCTATTTGCATTTGGGTCTTACGCCAAATGATTGACTGGAAGTGCCCTGGTTAAATACCCAGAACCGCATCAAGCCCTAGGACGCGCCGCGAGGCGCCGAAGGCCCCAACGGGGCCTTCGGCTAGTCAAAAGCGCAACAAAGTTGGGCTTTTCACCACAACGAAAATAAATATACATTTATTTTCGTTGGCCTCGCGGCCGCGATGGCAAAAGTAGAAGCAGAAGCCGTAAGTAACGGGAATAGGGCACTTCCAGACTGGTTGACTAATTAATTTTTTATTTTAGGGAGAGATTAAATTTTTATGGGAAAGCTTTTTGGCACCGATGGTGTTAGAGGTGTGGCGAATGTTGACTTAACAGCAGAGCTTGCTATGAAAATCGGCAAAGCAGCTGCGAGTATTTTGATAAAGAATAAAGGAACCAAAGAAAAAGCAAAAATTTTAATCGGGAAGGATACCAGAATTTCTTGCGACATGCTGGAAGGAGCGCTGGTTGCCGGCATCTGTTCTGTTGGAGTGGACGTGGTTTGCCTGGGTGTTATTCCAACACCAGCTGTAGCGTATCTTGTCAAAAAATATCACGCAAGTGCTGGCATTATGATTTCGGCGTCGCACAACTCTTTCGAGTTTAACGGGATAAAAATCTTTAGCGAGGACGGTTATAAGTTACCAGATGTCTTAGAAGAGCAAATAGAAAAAATTGTGCTTGAGGATTTGACGGTTAATACTTCGAAGATAGCTCACGAGGACTTGGGGAGAAAGACCATCTTCGAAGATGCTGTTGATGATTATGTTGAGCATATTGCTGGCACTATAGACGGTAACTTGTCTGGCCTAAAAGTTGCGTTTGATTGCTCAAATGGTGCGGCGTGCCGTACGGCGGAGAAGTTATTTTCGAGGTTGGGCGTCGAGTGCGTAATAAAAAATAACACTCCAAATGGCGTAAATATAAATGAAAATTGTGGCTCGGTACATATTGAGAACTTGGCCCAGTTCGTTAAGGAAAATCATCTTGATGTTGGAATTGCCTTTGACGGCGATGCAGACCGTTGCTTAGCTGTGGATGAGCTAGGTAACGTCGTTGATGGCGACTTTATTATGGCAATTTGTGCTAAGGCTTTGAGGAAGCAAAATAAGTTAGCCCAAAATGCGGTTGTTGGCACGGTGATGACAAATATTGGGTTTAATCGGTTTTGCAGTGAGAACGATTTGACTTTTATTGCCACGAAGGTTGGAGATAGGTATGTTCTTGAGGAAATGCTGAAAAATGGCTACAACTTTGGTGGCGAGCAGTCGGGACACGTGATTTTTCTTGACTACTCTACTACTGGCGACGGTCAACTGACAGCTGTACAACTTTTGAGCGTTCTGAAAAATAGTGGTAAAAAACTCTCGGAAGTTGCCGCTCTGATGAAAAAATATCCGCAAGTAATGGTGAATGTAAAAGTTAATAACCTGGGTAAATTAAAGTTTTATGCCGATGAAAAAATTAAAGAGACCATAAAAAAGATTGAGCAAAAATTTATACCTGAGAGCGCAGACTCTGAACCTACGGGACGAATTTTAGTACGAGTTTCCGGTACAGAACCGTTAATTCGGGTCATGCTAGAGGGTGAGGACTTAGACAAAATAACAGCTTGGGCAAATGAAGTCGCAGATGTTATTCGCGAGCAGTTGCCGGAAGAGGGTTTACAATGAGAGTTGCGAGTTGGACTGACTACGAGCTGATTGATACCTCCGCAGGTGAGCGCCTTGAGCGGTGGGGAGATATTATTTTGATTAGACCCGACCCGCAAATTATTTGGGATACAGAAAAGAAAAATCCGCTCTGGAAAAGTGCTCATGCGGTATATCATCGCTCAAACACTGGTGGCGGTACTTGGCAGGAGCTCAAAAGAACGCCGAGTATGTGGTCGATAAAGTATAAAAATCTGCATTTTAACCTCAAGATGATGGGCTTTAAACATACTGGAGTTTTTCCGGAACAGGCCGTTAACTGGGATTTCGTTGCAGATAAAATGAGGGCTGCTCAACGTCCGCTAAAGGTGCTCAACTTGTTTGGCTATACTGGTGCTGCGACGTTATCTGCAGCCAATGCTGGTGCAAGTGTCTGCCACGTGGATGCCTCTAAGGGGATGGTCGCGTGGGCCAGAGAGAATGCAGTTAAATCCAATTTGGCAGAAAAGCCGATTCGCTGGATTGTTGACGACTGCGTAAAATTCGTACAGAGGGAAATTCGGCGCGGCAACAAGTATGATGGCATTATTATGGACCCTCCGTCGTACGGTAGAGGGCCTGGCGGCGAAGTCTGGAAGCTTGAGAGTGAGCTGTTTCCGTTGATGAATTTATGCACGCAATTACTCTCCGAAACGGCAAGCTTTTTAGTCCTCAACTCATACACCACTGGACTTTCTCCCGCTGTGATGGAGTGCCTCTTGAATGTGACCGTAAGAAAGCATTTCGGTGGAGTTGTCTCGGCAGAGGAAATTGGCCTACCGGTAACAGAGCAAAAAATAGTGTTGCCATGCGGTTCTACGGCCATTTGGCAAAAGTAAATTAAGGATTTTTTAATATGGAGAATTTTATAAATCTTGTCGACGTTACGTTTCGCTATGAGGGCAGCTCTAATGCCGAAAATATTTTGAGCGGCATTAATTTGAGTATAAAAAAGGGTGAATTTTTAGCGGTTTTGGGCCACAATGGCAGCGGAAAATCAACTTTTGCAATGCATCTAAACGCCATGTTGTTGCCCTCGAGCGGAGATGTCTTGGTTGATGGTGTTAACACAAAAAATGAGTCGAGCCTTTATGATATTCGCAGTACGGTGGGGCTTGTTTTGCAAAATCCGGATAATCAAATTGTTGCGAGCATCGTAGAAGAAGATGTTGCATTTGGTCCGGAGAATTTAGGTCTTTCGCCAGCAGAAATTCGTACTCGAGTGGACGATGCTTTAAAAGCCGTTGACATGTTTGAGTATCGAAAGTCCACTACGTATAGTTTGTCCGGTGGGCAAAAGCAACGTGTGGCCATTGCCGGAATCATTGCGATGCGGCCAAAATGCATAGTGCTGGATGAGCCTACTGCCATGCTAGATCCAGTAGGCCGCAAGGAAGTGCTCGATACCGTAAAACACCTTAATCGCGAGATGGGCATAACTGTGGTTTTTATCACGCACCACATGGACGAAGCTATCGAGGCTGACCGAGTACTTGTGATGAACAATGGGAGAATAGCAAAGCTTGGTGCGCCGCAAGAGATATTCTCAGATGTCGATTTTTTAAAGCAGAGTCAACTAGCAGTTCCGCAGTCTGTTGAGTTGCTTTATGAGTTGCGAAAACATGGTCTCAATGTAACTGGAACGGCTCTGACAGAAGAGGCTTGCGTGGAAAAGCTAAAGGAATTTTTAAGTTAAGATAAAACTTTCGGACGATACTTAGGAGGAAAATTTGTGTGGCTCAAATAGAACTGAAGAACCTAACATATACGTACTCAAATGGATTTTCTAGTGCGAAAAATGCCGTCGATAATGTTAGTCTTACGATTGCAAAAGGCGAATTTATTGGTTTGATTGGACATACTGGTTCGGGCAAATCGACTCTTGTTAAGCAGTTAAATGGTCTTTTACGGCCAACTTTTGGGCACGTTTTCCTAGATGGACAAGATATTTGGAATGAACCTAAACGTATTCGAGAAGTTCGCTTTAAAGTTGGTATGGTTTTTCAATATCCGGAGCATCAGCTGTTTGAGGACACGGTTTATAGGGACATCGCTTTTGGTCCGGCGAATATGGGACTTTCTGCAAACGAGGTTGAGCAAAAAGTTCACGATGCTTGTAAATTCGTCGAGTTGAGTTTGGATGTATTAAATAAGTCTCCGTTTGATTTGTCTGGCGGCGAGAAAAGGAAAGCCGCTATTGCTGGGGTTGTTGCGATGGAGCCAGAGGTTTTGGTGCTCGACGAACCAACAGCTGGATTGGATCCACTTACAAAAGAACAAATATTGCAGAAACTTTTTGAATACAACAAACAACGCGGCAAAACGGTTATTTTAATTTCGCATAACATGGAGGATATCGCGCGCTACGCAGATAAAGTAGCCGTTTTGGAGGCGGGAAAGCTTGTAATGTTTAATTTGACACGAAATGTATTTTCCTGTGAGAAAGAACTGCGAAAAATCGGTCTTGCCGCTCCACAAATAACATCAATTATGTCTCGACTAAAATTAGAGTTTCCGCAGCTAAAAGATGGTATTTTAACGGTAGAAGAAGGCGTTACTGCTATACGAAATTTTATCAAAAATGGAAGTGCCCCAACTAAATATCAAGCAGCATCAAGCCCCGGGGCGCCGCGAGGCGCCGAAGGCCCCGTAGGGGCCTTCGGCCAGTCTGAAGCTCCACAAAGTTGAGCTTCAGACTACAAAGAAAATAAATAATTATTTTCTTTGGCCTCGCGGCCGGAGCAGCTTGACTCGAATAAAGATATCAAATGGGACACTCCCTCAAAAATAGGAGCGAAAAACTTTGTTAAGTAGCATTACTTTTGGACGATTTTTCCCTTGCAACTCGCTAATACATAAAGTTGACCCACGCGTAAAGGTCATTTTAATGGCTGCGCTATTGGTTTTAATATTTTTATCACACAATTACCTTGCGCTTTTTATCAACGTTACGGCGATTTTTATATTCATGGCGTTGACAAAAATTCCGCTTAAAACTTACTTTAAAAGTATGAAGTATATTTTGTTTGTCGTACTTTTTACCAGCGTTTTAAACGTATTTTACGCGCAAGGTGAGCCACTGCTGCAACTGGGTCCGATAGTCATCACCAGGCACGCCCTTGGAAATAGTGTTTTTGTCGCGATGCGCCTTGTGATGCTTATTCTTACCAGCTCGTTGCTCACATTTACGACAACCCCGACTGACTTAACTGATGCATTAGAGCGCCTGGCTAAACCACTTGCGGTATTCAAAATTAAAACACACGAGCTTGCCATGATGATGACCATTGCTTTGCGCTTTATTCCAACGATTTTGGAGGAGGCAGATAAAATCGCAGCTGCACAAAAGGCTCGCGGAGCAAATATGGAAACTGGAAATTTAGTCAAACGCGTTAAGGCCCTAGTTCCGATTTTGGTGCCGCTTTTTATATCGTCATTCAGACGGGCATATGATTTGTCCAATGCCATGGAGTGCCGATGCTATAAGGGTGGAGATGGTCGAACTAGAATGAAAACATTACACGTACAGCCTTTGGATATTTTTGCAATCATTGTGGTTGGAAGTATTTATGCCTTGGTTTTGCTGAGTAACGTGTTACTCCCGGCGGTGAGCATATGAGAAATATCTTATTGTCGCTATGTTATGACGGCTCTAATTATCACGGTTGGCAAGTCCAAAAAAACGCCTTGAGTGTGCAGGAAGTTTTTCAAGGTGCACTGTCTAGGATTTTGAGTGAATGCGTGGATATTAAGGGGTGTAGCCGGACCGATGCTGGCGTTCATGCTAATATGTATTGTGTGAGTATGAAAATTGACTCAGCGATACCTTGCGAGCGCCTAAAAATGGCACTTAATCGTTTTTTGCCAAGGGATGTTGCCGTGATGAATGTCATGGAGGTCCCTCTAGATTTTCATGCGAGGTATTCCTGTATCGGAAAAGAATATATCTATAAAATTTGGAATGCTCAAGTGCGAAATCCGTTCCTCAATGGGCGAGCTTTTCATTACTGGTATCCGCTTGATGTCGAAAAAATAAACTTAGCCGCGAAGAATTTTCTAGGAACGCACGATTTTACTTCATTTTGTACGCTGGATAGCAGAAATCCCGAAAACTTAGTACGTACAGTCAAGGAGTTTGTGGTCGAGAAAAAAGACAACCTTGTTACGATGCGCGTTACGGCTGATGGCTTTCTCTATAATATGGTTAGAATTATGGTTGGTACGCTTTTGCGTGTGGCTATGGGTAAGCTTGAACCTGATGATGTCTCTGAGATAATCCTCGCAAAAGACCGTGCAAAAGCTGGACCGACGGCTGTCCCACATGGGTTATACTTAAATAAAGTGTTTTACGATAATATCAGTTTAGAGGGAAATTAACTGGAGGAACCTTATGCAAAAAAACTCAAGGCAAAAAAAGAGAGTGTGTCCCACATCGGCTGCGACGCCGCGGCGCTGCGAGGCGCTGAAGGCCCCTTCGGGGCCTTCGGCTAGACCTAGATTCAACAAAGTTGAATCTAGGTCTACAAAGAAAATAAATAATTATTTTCTTTGGCCTCGCGGCCGGCGCGGCTTGACTCAAGAAGAGACATCAAGTGGGGCACGCTCTAAAAAGAAATACATTAACTTATATTTGGGACAAGTTATATCTTTCTTGAAGAGTGCTAAAAATACGATAACCGAATTGATAAAGGACTTGCCGCCAAAGTTTGTTAAAGTCGCTCTTATTTTGATAGTTAGTTTTTTGTCGGTAGTAATTTTTATAAATCGAGAGAAGTTTTCGCCGGATTATGTTGGCATATATTTAGGGGACTTATTTGCGCAAGGTCAACGTGGAGGCGGATATCCTTACAAGATAAGCGGAAATAAAGTAAGTAACGAGAACTTTAAGACCATAGATAAAAGCTTATTTTTGCTGAGCGATACGACTTTAACGACATTAAATACATCGGCAAGCGAAATGCAAAAAGAGCAGCATAGTTTTCCCAATCCGATGTTAAGAGTTAGTGGAACGTGTGCCATTATCTACGACCTTGGAGGAAAGCATCTAAAAATAAAAAGCAAGTCCAAAACCATACATACGGCGGAGATGGAGAATAATATAATATCTGCGGCTATCTCGAATTATGGTACGTTTGGAGTGGTGACGGAATTTAATAATTTTTTAGGGCAGTTAACAATTTTTGCAAAAAACGGAAAAGATGTATACTATAAATACAACTTTGCGGACCACTACATAACCGACATGGCTATAAGCGAGAACGGAAAATCTGCGGCTGTATGCGGTTCTACGGCGAAAAATGGTTCAATGGTTTCGTCGGTTTATGTTTTTGACTATAAATCTGAAACGCCAAAAGTTAAGTTAGACTACGAGGACAACATGTTTATACGGGTGGAATACTTATCTAACGGAAATGTTGTTGCAGTCGGAGACCATCTTGTTACGGTGATAAATCCTCGGACCGGCGAGAAACACGACTATAACTACGAGAATAAAACGTTGATTCATTTTGATGTAAACAAAAATGGTGGAATATTATTGGCGTTATCCTTGTCTGAAGATGGCAATAATACGGATATGGTTGTGATTAATAAATCTGGCAAGGTGGACAATGTAATCCATACCGAGCATAATGTGAAAGCGGTAAATTTTAGTCACCGAAAATTAGCAGCTTTGTCGTATGGAAAAGTATATGTTTACAATTTTTCGGGAAATCATCTTAAAACGGTTGATGTTGGTAACGATGCTAAAAATATTCGGTTATATTCCGGCCGTGATATGTATGTCTTGGGTGTAACAGAGGTTCGAAAAATAAGAATTTAACATAAAAAAATCTAGAATTATGTCGGTCACGACAAATTTGGGCAAGAATATTGAATTTTTTTAACGCTTATGATAACATGCTATTATATTGGTAGTACAATGGCAATTTTTGAGGAGAAATACGTAAAATGAGTGTTTTTTTGGATGTTTTAATTATCACGGCAGCAATATATTTTTTATGGCTAGGGTTTAAAAAAGGGTTCTTCAGGTCAATGATAGACTTAGTAATTATGAGTTTATCTGCGCTTATTCCGTACTTATTTGCGCCAACTTTAGCCGAACAGTACTACAATAACTTTATTCAAAAGGCTTTGGTGGATAAAATAACTGAGCTGATTAATCAAAATGGTTCAGTTATGGACTCGGCAAAAAGCATTTTGAGTTTAGTTAATAATATTCCTGGATTTATTCAAAATAATCTTTCTATGTACGGCGTGACTACGCATGATATACTAAGGATTTTAAACAGCAATGGAGAAAAAAGTCTTGCCCTTGAGGAGCTTCTTAAGCCAGTTATCGTAAATATTGTTACCATGTTTATTTTCGCAATATTATCCAGCGTGACATTTTTCGTACTTAAATTTCTTTTTAAGTTTACGTTTAGGTTACCAAAAGTTCCTGTTTTTGGTCTTATCGACTCTATTTTAGGTCTATGTATGGGCGCGCTCAAGTTTATAGTTTTCACCTTTCTGTTTATTGTAGTAACGAAGTCGATATTACTTATATCGCCTCAAAATGAGTTCAAAGAAAACGTAACAAATGCCATTGAGGACTCAAAAATTTTCAGCTCAATATATAACGTAAATTTAGATATGCTGAATGATTACTTAAATTTATATTAAAGTCTAATTTTCAAAGTGGGAGGGATAGTATGATAGCCTTAAAAAAAGAAAATCTTAATATACCAAATATTCTCTCCTTCACTCGAATAATCATAATTATTCCATTCGTGCTATATTTTTTAAATGATGACTATTTACTGGCGGCTGCAATGCTTATAATTTCTGGCATTAGCGATATGTTAGATGGTGTTGTGGCAAGAAAGTTAAATCAAATAACTAGCCTTGGCAAGATATTAGATCCAGTCGCCGATAAATTAACTTTGACGGCTGTGGTTATCTGCATGGGCATCAAGTTCCCGGAGATATTTATACTGGTAGTTGTTTTGTGCGTAAAGGATTTATCTATGCTACTTGCGGGAAGTTACCTACTCAAACAAGGCATCGAGCCACCTGCAGCTAAGTGGTATGGCAAGTTATCGACGGTTGTGTTCTATATATCAGTTATAATTATCGTCGCGCTAAAGGCGATTTACGGAATTACTGAGCCAATCATATCAATTTCATTACTGAGCGTGACGGCCATATTGATGCTATTTGCGTTGTTTAAGTATTTTATTATATTTTTACGGCTAATCGATGAAAACAAAGTACAAAAGAAGGGACAGATTTAAAATTAATAAGTGAGGGGACAAAGAGTTATGTTATGTTCTAGGTGTAAAAAACGACCAGCTATGGTTTTTATAACAGTGGATAAAGGAGAAACAGCTCCACAAGGTTTATGCCTAACTTGCGCAAAAGAGTTGGGCCTTAAACCTTTGGATGACATTATGGGTAAAATGGGAATTACTGAAGAAGACGTTGAGGCGATGGCTGAACAAATGAGTGAATTTATGGCCGATGGCGACGATGAAATACCTGAATATGATGATTTTGTAGAAGGAGGTTCTGGGACATTCCCGTTCTTAAAGAGTCTTTTTGCTACGGATAAATCTGACAAAACAGGCGATACTGACAAAAATTCTGAGCGTAAGAAAAAGCCTAAAAAGAAGCATCTTGAGCTTTATTGCGACCATCTTACGGAAAAGGCCCGCAAAGGGGAGCTTGACAAAATTATAGGTCGAGATAAAGAAATTGCCAGAACTATTCAAATTTTAAGTCGCAGAACTAAGAATAATCCTTGTCTAATCGGCGAACCTGGCGTAGGTAAAACGGCAATTGCGGAGAGTTTAGCGATTGCCATAGCTAATGGGACTGTCCCGACGCGCCTGAAGAAAAAGGAAATTTATCTGCTAGACTTGACTGCTTTAGTTGCTGGTACACAGTTTCGAGGCCAATTTGAGAGCCGAATTAAGGGCCTTATTGATGAAGTTAAAGAAGCGGGTAACATAATTTTATTCATCGACGAGGTGCATAATCTTGTTGGTGCCGGCGAGACTGAAAGTAATTCGATGAACGCCGCGAATATCTTAAAGCCTGCACTTTCTCGCGGTGAGATTCAAGTAATTGGTGCAACGACTTTTTCAGAGTATCGAAAATACATTGAGAAAGACTCAGCGCTCGAGAGACGTTTTCAACCTGTTACCATCGTTGAACCCACGATTGAAGATACAATTGACGTTCTCAATGGAATAAAGTCGTATTATGAGGTTTATCACCGAGTAAATATTTCAAAAGAGTTAGTTCGAAAAATCGTAGTTTTATCAGAGCGCTATATAACAGATAGATTTTTGCCGGATAAGGCCATTGACTTGATGGATGAATCTGGTGCATATGCATCGCTTCGAAACAAGGCAATGGAAAAATACGACGAAATGGCAGCTCAACTAGACACGCTAAAGGCACAAGAAACGGAAATCACCTCAACAACTGAGCCGGATAACATTAACTACGAAAAATTAGCGCAAGTGCGCTCAGAAATAGCTCAATTAAGTGAAGATTTAGAAAAGTTATCGAAAACGGCCTTTGGTGTGCACGTCAGCGAGAATGACATAGCGCACGTAATAGAGCTGTGGACCGGCATACCATCCTCAAAGATAAAGGAAGATGAATTAAAAAAGCTTTCGAAAATAGAGGACAGACTAAAAAGCAAAGTCATCGGTCAAGATGAGGCTGTAGAGGCATTGGCTTCAGCAATAAAACGCAGTCGAGTTCAAATTAGCCCGAGAAGACGTCCGGCGTCGTTTATATTTGTTGGGCCAACGGGCGTAGGTAAAACCGAGCTCGTTAAAGTGTTATCTCAAGAGCTATTTGACAGCCCAGAGACCCTTATCCGACTCGACATGTCCGAGTTTATGGAGAAGCACTCAGTTTCTAGAATCATCGGCTCACCACCAGGTTACATCGGTTATGATGAGTCTGGCCAAGTTACGGAGAAAGTTCGCAGAAGGCCCTATTCGGTTTTATTATTTGATGAAATCGAAAAGGCACATCCTGATGTTATGAATATTTTGCTGCAAATCTTGGATGAAGGTAAAATTACCGATGCGCAAGGTCGGCAAGTTAACTTTGAAAATACTATTATTGTGATGACCTCGAACGCTGGTAGCGACAAAAAAGATGGAGCTATGGGTTTTGCAAAGACTCAAAATGACCTAACAAAAGAAAAAGCACACAAAGCTTTGTCGGACTTCTTGCGACCGGAATTTTTAAGTCGTATCGATGAAATTATAGTATTTCAAAATCTTGATAAAACGGCCTTCGAAAAGATTGCAGATTTGATGTTAAGCGAATATGTAGAGACACTTGGTGAAAGAGAAATTACTCTCAAGTATGACCAAAATGTGTTAAAATGGCTTGCTGAAAAGTCCTTTGGAGGCAAAAGTGCTGCTAGAGATTTGCGCAATTTGATTCGCAAAGAGGTTGAAGAGAAAATCGCAAATACATTAATTCAAAATTACGATATTAAAATTAAGCATATTGTTTTGGATATCGTTGAGAACACCATAAAGATTTCATTGTAAAAAGGCAACATAGTGTAAAGTCAGTATAGATACACCGTGAAAGTTTTACTTAGCGTTCAATTGGACAACAAGAACTTTTTGGCGCGAGTGCAAAAATTTGAATTTTAAGCTAAACCAAAGTTAGCGACTCGTCGGTCGTGTGCGGTCACGCACTTTTCGTTACAAAAAAGTGACATTTAAAAAAATGAAAAAATAAATTTAAAATACCCCCGCACTATACCGCGCGGGGGCTTTCCTTATCCAACAATAATCTTACTTGATGGTAACACTTTGGAGGCATTTTTATTTTTATTGAGCGAAACCGCAAACATAAATGAAATAGGTCCCACTCGCCCAATGAACATCACGAGCATAATAAGCAGCTTTGATATCACAGACAACGAACTTGTTATGCCCGTTGAAAGGCCTGTAGTTGAGAAAGCTGCGACTGTTTCAAAAGTTACATCGAGTACGGTGAGGTTTTGCGGCGCCTCTATGAGGGAAATAACCGCAGTAACTATTGAAACTAAGAATAATGCGAGCATGGTAAGGGAAAATGCCTTGTATACAGTTGACTTTTCAACTTTGTGCCGGAGTATAACAGTATCCTCATAGCCCTTCACAACGCTTCGTAAAGTCGCTAAAATTACAACAAGTGTAGTCGTTTTTATTCCACCGCCGGTAGAGGCCGACGATGCACCTATAAACATCAGTATAATGGTTAACAGCTTTGTTAAGACGTTTTCTTCGCTAATTGGTACAGAGAAAAATCCTGCAGTTCTAGCCACCGCCGATTGAAAAAAAGATATATTTAGTTTTTCAAAAAAATTGTATCCTGCAAGTGTATTATCGTACTCAAAAAAGAGAAATAAAAGCGTACCCGTTACAAGCAGGGTAACTGACATAGAAATCACAATAAAAGAGTGTAAATTCAATCTTGGGTGACTCTTTATGTTTTCTAACTTTTTCATAACACATGAATAAACGTCACTAACTACCACAAACCCAAGGCCGCCAAGGATTACCAAAAACGCGATAGCTAAAGAAATTAAAGGGTCAGTAGCATAGTTGCTAAGGCTAGCTCCTGGTTCGACAAAACCTAGTACGTCGAAACCTGCGTTGCAGTAGGCAGAAACAGCTGTAAACACGGAAAACCAAAGTCCTTTACGGAGTCCAAATTGAGGAATAAACCGAATCATAAATAACAATGCACCAATCAACTCACAGCTAAGTGAATAAATGATAATGGTTTTTATTAGCCTAGGTAAATTTAAGACACTACCGCTTGTATATTCTTTGGCAATTTGCATATCGCGAAGGCCTAGCTTTTTGCGAAAAAATAAGGTAAATCCCGTTGTAAAAGTAACAATTCCTAAACCACCAAACTGGATGAGAAACAATATGACAACTTGTCCAAAAATTGACCACCTTGAGTATGTGTCAAATGGCGTAAGTCCAGTAACACAAGTGGCGGAGGTTGCAGTGAAAAATGTATCGACGTAGCTTATTGGTTGAGAGCCTTTCGAGGCTACCGGTAATCGTAGAAGAGCTGTTCCCAAAACTATTATCGCAAAAAAGCTTGAAACAATAAGTCTCACCGGAGACATCTCGCGTAACGATTTGGGAGACTTTTTTTCTGCTTGACTCATATTAAATAAGTCCTCCTGTTAAATTTCTCGGCTTTTAAATACGTTCAATTTTTTTATAAAGAAAAACAATGGTATGCCTAACCCGTAACAAACCACAAACTGTCCGACGCCAACACTAATAGCAGAAAAAGCAAATGCATAAAGACTAAAACCTTGAGGTAACAAAAACGACAGCATTGCACCGATAAATATAGCTCCGATAAGTACTGGTGGTAATGGCGATAGAATAGGAATGCCCTTAAATGTTATTTTTGAGAGCCATCTTGTAAGGTATGCAGATAAAAAAGTTGAGAGTGTTCCAAAAATGATATCTATTATCCCCAGAGGACTGGCTAAATTCGAGATAAAACAACCCAATGTTAAACCGGCTATAGCATATGGTGAGAAAACCGGTAAAATCGTCAGTGCCTCCGAAAGACGAAACTGTACACAAGAGTACGATAGACCAAAGAGTCCCGAAACAGCTGTTAGGACAACATATAATGCCGCGATAGTTGCGGTTATAACTACTTTATTTGCAAGCTGATTTTTTATTTGCATTTAATGCTCCTAAACTTTTAATAGATGAAATTAGAATACTAATTTTATCAGAAAAAATCAAACAATTGTAAATACGGGAGACACTGAGTACCTCGTTTTATTAAATAATGGCATTTATGAATCTCTCTAGGGATAAATGTTACACTGTTAGAGATGTTGTAAATTGTCTCATTGCACCCTGTAAGACAATAGGAGTGCTAAGTTCAAAAAATATTCTATCTCTTATTTTTTTGTCCAAAAAAGTATCACAAAAAATCTTTTCTACTTCTAAATTCACATTAAGCCATCATATTAATGCAATTTAGCTTTCATTCTTTTGAGAGAGTCGCAATAGGGCATCGTACTTATTGCGAGCTTGTATTTCAGCATCCTCAAATAGTTTTTCTGCACGTTCCGGTGCAACCTTCAGTAGAGCGCTGTATCGGGTTTCGTTCAGAAGAAAGTCACGATAATTTAATGAAGGCGTTTTGCTGTCCAGCGTGAATGGATTTTTCTCGAGCGCTTTGAGCCTCGGGTCAAACCTAAACAAGTGCCAGTATCCAGATTGGACGGCCTTTTTTTCTTCAAGTTGAGCGTTAGACATTCCGGACTTTATACCATGATTTATGCACGGAGCATAAGCGATAATTATTGATGGACCACAGAAACTTTCTGCCTCAACAAAGGCTTTGACACATTGGTTGTAATCGGCCCCCATGGCCACCTGGGCAACATATACATCACCGTAGCTCATAGCAATGGCGGCGAGGTCTTTCTTTTTGGAGGCCTTTCCAGAGGCAGCAAACTGCGCGACAGAACCAGTTGGCGTTGCCTTTGAGGCCTGCCCGCCGGTGTTGGAGTAAACCTCTGTGTCGAAGACCAAGATGTTTACATTTTCGCCAGCGGCAAGGACATGATCAAGGCCTCCAAAACCAATATCATAGGCCCAGCCGTCGCCACCAAAAATCCACATCGATTTTTTGCTGAGGAAGTCCTTATTTTTCAGTATAGTTTTTGCAAGCTCGTTGAATTCTTCTTCACTCGAGCTTTTTTCAAGCTCTACAATTAAATTACGAGTTGCAGCTTGGTTGGCGCGGCTCTCGTCAAAGGTATTTATATATTCTTCGCAGGCGGCAGCTAAAGGTTCGCCATCGGCTAAGGATTTCACCTGTGCCACAAGGTCTTTCAGTCGAGCTCGCATCGTATCTTGAGCCACTGCCATACCGTAGCCAAACTCAGCGTTATCCTCGAACAAGGAGTTGTGCCATGCAGGTCCCTTACCATCGATATTAACTGTGTAAGGCGTTGAGGGAGCTGAGCCACCCCAAATTGATGAACAACCTGTCGCGTTTGCGATGAACATTCTTTCGCCAAAAAGTTGAGTAGCTAGTTTTGCATAAGGTGTCTCTCCGCAACCAGCGCATGCCCCAGAGAACTCAAGTAGTGGCTGCTTGAATTGACTGCCCTTTACGGTAGTTTCTTTAAATTTCTCTGCCACCTTAAGATTTTGAGGTAACTGCTTAGTAAATTCGAAAACTTTTTGCTCATCCTTTTGAGACTCAAGTGACTGCATCTCGAGCGCCTTTTGGCCTTTTTTGCCAGGACATACCGCCACACACGCTCCGCAGCCGGTGCAATCCATCGGCGAAACAGTCATGGCAAATTTCACGTCAGGTACACCCATCATGTCAGCCGTTTTGAGGTTACTTGGTGCACTTTTTAGGTCCTCGGTAGTCAAGGCAACGGGTCTAATAACCGCGTGAGGACATACCAACGAGCAAAAATTACATTGAATGCAATTTTCGGGATTCCAACAAGGTACATCGGTTGCAACGCCACGTTTCTCATAGGCCGCGGAGCCTTGTGGCAGGGTACCGTCAACGTACTTCGTAAAGGCTGAAACCGGAAGTTCATTGCCTTTGTATTCATTAATCGGCTCTAAAATTTCCTTAACGTAACCATTGAGCGCATTTTTTTCATCATCTATATTAAATTCATTTGCAATATCAACGGCGCTTTCCCAGCCTTTTTGAGGCGCAACCTTTTGAACGTCGCTCATGCCACGCTCAATTGCAACATGATTCATCTCGACAATTTTTTCGCCCTTTTTACTATACGATTTCGTCGCGGCTTCTTTCATGTACTTGGTAGCAAGTTCTGCGGGGAGAATATCCGAAATTTTGAAAAACGCTGCCTGCAAAATAGTGTTAATTCGTCCGCCGAGACCTATTTCCTTCGCGATTTTTGTGGCGTCTATTATGTATAGGTTAATACTGTTGTCGGCAATATGTTTCTTTACTTGTGCTGGCAGCTTTTCACCTAACTCGCTTACGATCCATGGGCAATTCAAGAGGAAGGTGCCACCTGGCTTCAACTCTTGCACCATATCGTATTTATTGAGGTAGGCCGGGTTGTGGCAGGCAACAAAGTCGGCCTTGCTAACGTAGTAGGTCGATTTAATTGGTTCTTTGCCAAAGCGCAAGTGCGAAACCGTTAAACCTCCAGATTTCTTCGAGTCATAAGCGAAATAGCCTTGTACAAAGAGATTTGTGTTATCGCCGATAATCTTAATCGAGTTTTTATTTGCACCAACGGTTCCATCTGAGCCAAGACCCCAAAACTTGCACGACATCGTACCTGGCTTAGAGGTATCTGAAGATTCTTGCACTTCCAATGACAAGTTCGTGACGTCGTCGACAATGCCGATTGTAAAGCGCTTTTTAGGCGAACTAGCGGTCATATTGCGGAATACTGCAAAAATATCGCTAGGTGTAGTATCCTTGGAGCCTAGACCATATCTTCCACTATAAATTGGCACGTTTTTGAAGTCCGACTCTGCAAGCGCTGCGAGAACATCCAAGTAGAGCGGCTCGCCGATAGACCCTGGTTCTTTAGTTCTATCCAAAACTGATATTGTCTTAACAGTTTTAGGCAGCTCGCTTAACAAGTACTCTGCGACAAATGGCCGATATAGTCGCACTTTCAGCAGACCAACTTTTTGACCAGACGCGTTGAGATAGTCAACAACTTCTTCGATGGTATCGCAAACAGACCCCATAGCCACGATGATTTTTTCCGCGTCCGGTGCACCGTAGTAATTAAAAGGCTTATAACTTGAGCTCGTTTTCTCGTTGACTTTATTCATATAATCTGCAACGATTTGGGGCAATCTATTATAGTATACGTTGCTGGCCTCGCGTGCTTGGAAGAAAATGTCATCATTTTGCGCAGAACCTCGTAAAACTGGATGCTCTGGACTTAGTGCTCGATTTTTAAACTCTTCAACGGCGTTCCAATCGAGCATTTCGCGCAAGGTTTCGTAATCCCAAATGGCCACTTTTTGAATTTCATGCGAGGTTCTAAAGCCGTCAAAGAAGTGTAAAAACGGTACGCGTCCTTTTATCGCGGCTAAGTGAGCGACTGCGCCCAAATCCATGACTTCTTGAGGATTGTTTGCGCACAACATAGCATAGCCTGTTTGACGACACGCGTAAATGTCCGAGTGGTCTCCAAAAATAGAAAGTGCGTGCGTTGCAAGAGCTCTCGCGGAGACGTGAATTACGCTAGGCAGGAGCTCACCGGCCATTTTGTACATGTTCGGAATCATCAACAAAAGTCCTTGAGACGCGGTATAGGTCGTGGTTAGCGCGCCAGCCGACAAAGCTCCGTGCACAGCCCCGGCGACGCCGGCCTCCGACTGCATTTGTGTAACTTTGACGGGCTGACCAAATAAATTTTTTCGGCCCGCTGCGGCGTATTTATCGGTTTCGTCGGCCATCACGGATGAAGGTGTGATGGGATAAATGGCGGCCACCTCGGTAAACGCATACGAAACATGTGCGGCGGCCGTATTTCCGTCCATAGTTTTCATTTCTCTCGACATAAATTTCTCCTCCTCAAAGAAATCGCTTGTGCAACTTTACAATTCATCTGAAATATTCTATTGACATTTTATCACTTTTAATGTAATATGTAAAGTGAATTTAATAGGTAATTTTTACATAGCAAGTCCGACTAAAGTGGGTGAAAATATGAATCAAGTGGTAAATAGCAGCGTTTTTCAGGTGCTTTTGTTATTGATTTTAATTTTGGTTAATGCTTTTTTTGCAATGTCAGAAATTGCCATCATTACGCTAAATGACAATAAACTTAAAAATATGGCCAAGAATGGTCACAAAGGTGCTAACAAAATTTTGAAGCTCACCAAAAACTCAAGTAGTTTTTTGGCAACCATTCAAGTTGGCGTTACATTGTCCGGCTTTTTGACGTCCGCTTCTGCCTCGACTATTTTTGCAAGTAAAGTTGCCGAGTTTTTTTCCTTCTTGCCGCTCTCTACGAGCATTTTGGAGGGCTTCTCGACAGTTTTAATTACTTTAATTTTGTCATATTTTTCGTTGGTGTTGGGTGAGTTGGTCCCTAAAAAAATCGCTATGCAAAATTCTGAAAAAATTTCATTTAAAGTTATCGGCGTCATCGGCACTATCGAAAGAATTTTTAATCCATTTATAAAGTTTTTGTCGGCCTCTACGAATTTTATCGTCAAGCTTTTTGGTGTAAGCCCGGAGATAAATGCTGACACGGTGACCGAAGAGGAAATTTTAATGTTGCTCGATGCAGGCCGTGAAAAAGGTGTAATCGAGGCTGGAGTCAAGAATATTATAGAGAATGTTTTTGATTTTGATGACAAATCTGCCAGCGAAATCATGACACATCGCACAGAAATCGTTGCTATTGAAGATACAAAATTTATTTTTGATGTCGTCAACTTAGCCATTTCTTCGGGATATTCACGCATTCCGGTTTACCACGAGGACGTTGATAATATTATTGGAATCGTATATATTAAAGATTTGCTGCCGTATTTTGTTGATTTCGCTAAATTGCAGAATGTACCGATTTTACAAATTATGCGCGATGCTATTTATATTCCGGAGACTAAACGTTGCAGTGAGTTATTCCGCGAGCTCATTGACTTGAAGACACAAATTGCTATAATTGTTGATGAGTACGGTGGTACCGAGGGGCTTATTACCATCGAGGATTTGATTGAATCTATTTTGGGGAACATTCAAGATGAATATGACAACGAAAAAGACGAAATAACTAAAATTAATGAGAATAAATTTACCGTCGACGGCACTACTTCAATAGATGAGATATCAGGTTTGTTAGGTTTTGCCCTACCAGATGGCGATTATGATACTATTTCGGGTCTAATTTTGGAGCACTTGGGCAGAATTCCCTCGAATGATGAGCACTCATCCATCGTGATTAATGGTACAACTTTTACGGTGGATGAAATTGTTGATAGGAAAATTTCGAAAGTTTCTATTATGCGTGGCGTTGCAGAGTAATTTTTGTGTGTTTAGAAACAAAACTCTTGCAATAGCTTCATTGTTTTGATATAATTGGATAAAATGTTTAAAGGAAGAGATGTTGTTATGTGTGGTATTTGCGGCTTTACTGGCGAGGTTTTGGATAGAGAAAAGGTTCTAAAAGGTATGACAGATGTGATTGTTCATCGTGGGCCTAATAGTGAGGGCTTTTTTTCTGTTCCGGAAATTTCTATGGGGTTTCGTCGCCTGAGTATAATCGACTTGGACGACGGAAATCAACCCCTTTACAACGAGGATAAAACGCTTGTTTTAACCTTTAACGGCGAGATATACAACTATAAAAAGCTGAGAGAGGAACTCGTTGCATCGGGACACACATTTGCCACCGACACGGATTCTGAGGTTTTAATTCACGGCTTTGAGGAGTGGCGTGAAAACTTGCTCGATAAGGTCCGCGGCATGTTTGCTTTTGCGATTTACAATACCAAGGACAACTCATTGTTTTTGGCGAGAGACTTTTTTGGCATTAAGCCTCTGCACTATACTTTGGTGGACAACCAGTTAATTTACGGCTCTGAGATAAAGAGCATTTTGCAATTTCCTAAAGTTGAGAAAATATTTAATGCGCGAGCCCTGGACAAATACTTATCTTTTCAGTATTCTGTTCCGCCAGAGACTTTTTTCGAGAATATTTATTGTCTTTTGCCGGGACACTATATGTGGTTTAAAGACGGTAAAATTGAGATAACTCGCTATTTTGAGGCAACTTTTGAGCCAGATGAAAATTTAACCCTCGATGAGGCCGCTGAAAAGATTGAGGCTGTATTTGAAGAGTCCGTCGAAAAGCACAAGGAAAGCGACGTTGAAGTTGGTTGCTTTTTGTCGAGCGGAGTAGATTCGAGCTATGTGTCGACATATTTTGCCGGCCAAAAAGCGTTTACGGTTGGCTTCGGTACAGATGAAAAATATAACGAAATAGGCTTTGCAAAAAAGCTTGCCAAAGAAGTAGGCCTTGACCATCACAGTAAGGTAATTTCACCTGAGGAGTTCTGGGAAAACATTGCGCATGTTCAATACATCATGGACCAACCTTTGGCGGACCCATCTTGTATCGCGTTATATTTTGTGTCAAAACTTGCCAGCGAGTATGTAAGCGTTGTCTTATCCGGAGAGGGTGCGGACGAGCTCTTTGGCGGTTATAACATTTATCACGAGCCATTGTCTTTGAAGAAATATCAAAAAATTCCTCGGCCTTTACGCCGCGCTTTAGCTGCTATCGTTGAGGCAATCCCAGCCAATTTTACGGGTAAGAACTTTATTATTCGTGGCTCAAAAGATTTGACTGAGCGCTTTATTGGCAATGCATTTATGTTCTCGGAGAAAGATAAAAAAAGACTTCTAAAAGATAGCAATTTTGCCACGGCCCCCCAAAAAACTTGTGCGGAATTTTATAAAAAAAGTCAGCATTATGACGATATTACGAGGATGCAGCACTTGGATATTAATTTGTGGATGGTTGGGGATATTTTGCTCAAGGCTGATCGAATGAGTATGGCAAATTCTTTGGAGTTGCGCGTGCCGTTTTTGGACAAAGAGGTCTTTAAGGTTGCTCGAGTACTTCCAAGTAAGCTAAAAGTTAACGACGAAAACACAAAGTTTGCGCTACGAAAAGCAGCACTCAGACATTTGCCGAAGTTTACTGCAGAAAAGAAAAAGCTAGGGTTCCCTGTTCCAACTAGGGTCTGGTTGCGACAAGAAAAGTATTATAACATCGTCAAGGAGATGTTTTGCTCTGAGATTGCTAAGAAGTTCTTTCACACGGATATTTTAGTGGGGTACCTTGACGACCATTTTCATAACAAAACAGACAACAGTCGAAAAATTTGGACAATTTATGTTTTCTTGGTTTGGTATAAGGAATATTTCAATTAGTAACTGCGAAAATATGCCCCTTTTGATGAGTTTCTTCTTGTACTTCCGCTGCGGCCGCGAGGCCAAAGAAAATAAATAAACATTTATTTTCTTTGTGGGATTAAGCTCAACAAAGTTGAGCTTAATCCTGGCCGAAGGCCCCCCTAAGAGGGGGGCCTTCGGCGCCTCGCGGCGCGCGCAGGCGGAGCACATTATTCCGTAATGAAAGCAAGCTTTCATTTGACAACATAAAGACGATATTTTAAAATAAAAACTTAGAGCAGACTGAACAATCGCGGACACAACGCCGAAAGGATGTGCCCGAGGAAAGTCCGAGCTCCACAGGGCAGGATAACGGCTAACGGCCGCCGGGGGTGACCCTAGGGAAAGTGCAACAGAGATATACCGCCTGATTTTTTTAGGTAAGGATGGAAAGGCGAGGTAAGAGCTCACCAGCATATGGGAGACTATATGGCTATGTAAACCCTATCCGGAGCAACACCAAGCAGAACACACACATTGGCCCGATGGTTCTCAAAGGGTGGCACCGAGCTGATTTGGCAACATTCAGCTAAGATAGATGATTGTTCTCGACAGAATTCGGCTTACAGGTCTGGTCAATAGTATCGGCTTCTTTTTAAGGAGTCGATATTTTTTTATTCACACTTTTGTTATTAAAGACACCGGATCGCGGCAAGTAACCTCGCAGGGCAAGTCGCGAACTTGGGTTTAGCTTAAAATTTAAATTTTTGCACCCGCAGCCGAAAGTTATTGCAGTCCAATGGAACTCGAAATAAAATTTTTGCGCCCGTAACTAAAAGTTACTGTGGTCCAGCGGCACGCTGGTCGTTATAAGGAGAGTTCGAGAGGGAACTCGAAATCCCTCTCGAAACGTTTTTGGTTACTTTTTTCGTTACAAAAAAGTGACAACTATCGTGAGCATAAAGCGGTTGAAATAAGAAAGGCCTCGTACGCAAATTGTCGTACGAGGTCACTCTTTGGTCTTGGTAGTTATAAGGGACTTGAGAGAAACCAGCAGTGATGCGGGCTCAAGCCACTTACAATGTTTACCGAATCTTGCATTCGCCTTAAATCGATAAGTTTTATGCTTATTATTGTACCAGAGGCGATAAAAAAATTCAATGCCAACGTTCATGTCATCTTGAAAAAGTTGTTAAACAATATCTGTTGATTTTCTAAAGAAATTATAATATAATATCTTTAGAAGGAGTGATATTTATGCCAAGAATAGTTTCAAGCACTGTTTTAAGAAACGAGTACAATGATGTTTCTTCATTTTGCCACTTAAATCAGGAACCTATATTTATAACCAAAAATGGTCAAGGAGATTTGGCAGTTATGAGCATTGAAAAATATGAAGAAATTTTAGAAAAATCAGAGTTTTACAAAAAAATTTATGACGGCTTAAACGACTTGGAAAATGGGCGTACAATGCCTTACAGGAAAGTTAGAGATGAAATTTTAAATGACTAAATATGAAGTTCTTGTTTCTGAACAGGCACAAAGAGACTTAAAAGAGATAGCAAATTATTTATCTTCAAATCTCCTGGAACCGAATATAGCAAAAAATATTTTATCTGAAATTGATAAATCTATTTTAAGTCTTGAAGAAATGCCATACAGATATTGTTTGGTTGCAGATAACTTACTAAAGAAAGTCGGTATCAGAAAGCTAATAGTAAAAAATTATATCGTATTCTTTAAAGTTTATGAAAACAAGAAAACTGTTGGTATCGTTAGGATAATGTATGGTCGCAGAAACTGGCAGAAAATGATTTAAGAGTCTATTGTTTTGCAACAATAGACTCTTTTCGACATGGTGCTGGTGGCCGGACTTGAACCGGCACGGTATCGCTACCGAGGGATTTTAAGTCCCTTGTGTCTGCCTATTCCACCACACCAGCATTCCAATGAAATAATTGTATCATACTTCTCAAGTGAAATCAAGGCAAAATTTTCTACGTCACTTTTTTGTAACGAAAAGCGCGTGGCCACACTGGCCCATTCGCGCACTAAATACTGAGTAAAACTTTTTACTGCTACACCCGAGGACTAAAATGAGTATGTCTCCAAGAACTGCACTAACCTTTAGCTGCGTGCGCAAAAACTTTATTTCGCGTTTCATTGGACTGCAATAAATTGTGGCCGCGAGCGAAAGAATTAAATTTTACACTAAACCCCAGTTCGCGACGTTGCCTACGCGGGCTCCGCGTCGCGACTCGTCATGCGATGACACACGCCCCGATAACGACCAAAGGGTTCCCCTAAGGAAACCCTTTGAGCAACAGATTCACGTCGTGCCACAGTGATAAGCCTAACTAAATTTAGTTCTCGAGTTTTTTCTTCTTCATCCTTCGTAGGAACACACCCAGTGCCAAAATCAGCACGATGCCTACACCCACCACCGTCACTGTGATGATGGTATTGCGGTTATTCTCCGCCACGTCCCTTTCCGTGAGAGCATCCTCTAGCACGTACGGGCTAAAGCTGCTTGTTTTCGCACATATCCAAACCGTTCCATCCTCATCCGTCTCAACACGGGTTGTGAGCCTGTCATCAGTCCCCTCCGAGACGTGTACAACTGTCGTATCCTGGGAGTCCATATGCCTAGGGCACTCAAATCTCACCTCGACCTCACCCCCCAGGTCCGATAAAGTAGTGTCGCCATTTTTCAGATACAAATTGTAGCAATACCGCTCTTCCACGTCGGTTTTTTCGTCAACAAAATTCACAAAAAAGTTATGGTCCGCGTGATCCGCGGAGACTCGTTCCGCTGATAAAGTAGCACCTTGTGGCAGAACACCGGCAGCGTCCAACACCTGGACACGTGGTCCGTATTCATACAATGTTGCCTCAAGCAGGACGTTTTGCCGGTCTTCAGGCCAGTCGGTAAACTGCTGTCGCCTCAACGGCTCTGAATCTACCACAAACCCGCTAGGACGGAGTATTTCTAGCGATGACTCCCGTAGGTTAGCTGGCAGCTCGTCCAGCGCAAAATGTGCACCTGAGCTACCCAACCAATCCTCGCTTTTAGCAGTAGTTTTCGTAACTTCCCCTATTCTGACGGTAGTGTCTTCATCCGTCAGAACAGTTAATCCGTCTTTAAGTGAACCATAACCGCCGCCGAAAAAGTACTCGTCGTTCCAACCTTTATCAAAGTCTATGGTTGCGGCCCTCGAGCCCGCTAGACCGATTACACCATCAATGGTCATCATAACCTCGAGACTCGCAATCCCTCTAGGCACGCGCAACCCGTAAATCGTCCCTGGCAGAGCACCGGAGCCGTTAAAAAACAATTTACCATTCACCGTGCACCGGTACGTCGAACTGGCAGCTGCGTCACCGTCCACAGCCACTTGGATATTTACTGTTTCACCAGCGTGACTGTCAAGGTCCTTCACGCCATCGAGGTAAGCGTACCTCCCCTCCGCATAACCAAGCGTTAGCGTAACAGTGGGCACGTCGTCGACCGCATGCACCTCGTAGCCGCCCCACCCACGGGGCATGGTACACAGTACCATCGCGATGCACACCGTCGTGGCAAACAATTTTTGGGCAAGTTTTTTAGGAAATCTCGTCCTCCCTAAATCAAATAGACTCTTTTTGTGCTTTTTGCGAATCTTGTTGTTAGTTTTGAATAATTTGCTCATAAAAACACTCTCCTTTGAATTAAAAATTAAGACCTCATCATTATAATAATATAAATTCAAAGATGTGTCAAGCGTTTTTGTGAAATTTATTTTATAAATTCTTTCAACAAGGAGGTTTCGGGTACAAGCGCGCTATCAATGAATTGAACCTGCGTCAGCTTAAGGCGCAGCTTTTGTATAAAGTCGTAAATGTCGGTCTCCGACGAAATCATGGCGCAAGCGTTGAACATTTGCGAGGCCATAACACACAGCTCATAGGCGTGAAAAGAATTAATCGCCACATCGCTCTCATCCTTAAACGGCTGAATGTACAAGTTCTCGCCGCGACACACGTTGTCCCACATCTGGATGGTCCTGTTTGGAAGCGTATCCCGAAAGTAAAAGTCGCGCAACACCCGGCGAGTTAGGCGGATTTCCATAGGCGAAATAAATTTTCCGTCGTCGAGTTCAACACCATTTTCCACGCTCACATAAATTTTAAAAACGCTCTCTTTCGGCAAATCCTCAGTAATAATCGGGTTTAGCGCGTGTATCCCCTCGATGATGATAATTCCATTTTGTGGCACTTCAATTTGTCGACGCTCAGTCGAGGGCGCCATAAGCGAGAAGTCATATGTAGGCATGTCGCAAAAGCCGTCGTACACAATACCTTTTATGGCTTTTTTTAGTTGTTCCATGTCGAGGGCCTGTATCGACTCAAAATCCTTCGAACCATCCTCCAGAACGGGCAAGCGCGCCACTCCCACGTAAAAGTCATCCAGCGAAATCATCGTCGTCCAAATATTTCGCCGAATAAGCTCATCTTTAAGCATCTTGGCCGTGGTTGTTTTGCCGCTTGAGGATGGGCCTGCCAGCATCAAAATTTTACATTCCGGCTGTCTCCGCTCAATGAGGTCCACCGTTTGTTTAATCTGCTTTTCGAAGTTTTCCTCTATGTAACGAATAAATTCTTTCGGGTCGCTGGAAGCCTTCTCATTTATTGTCTTCAACGTCCAGGCTTCTTTTTCGTAGTAATTCTCGAAATTTGTCATAAAAACCTCCACACCTATCTTTTCAGCAATAATTTTGAACCTTCAAACTAGTTCAAAGCATTTATATTCGTTCTAAGCGCAAAAATACACGTTATTTTGCTTTTCCTCGTCCAAAGTTGTCTCCTCGCCGTGACCTGGATAAATGGTGTAATTACCGGCTAATTTTGATAGTTTTTCAATAGAGCGCTTCATTTGGTCCATATCGCCAGTTTTAAGGTCGCATCGACCAATTGTTCCTTTCATCAATGTATCGCCCGTAAAGAGGCATTCTGGCGCAACCAAGCACACCCCACCAATTGTATGTCCTGGCGTATCTAGCACCCTTAAACCGGTCTCGCCCAGTTGCACAATGTCCCCCTCCTTGAGGAAAATATCTGCGTCAAATGGCGGCAATTCTACTCTACTCAGGCTAAGGTGCCTATTTTTAGTAAATTCCGCTTCGTTAACTCCAATGGCCAACTTTGCACCAGTTAGTGTTTTATATCGAGGTGCTTTTCTTATATGGTCAAAATGGCCGTGCGTCATAATTACATACTCAACGTTTTCGACACCAAGCGCTCTTATTTTCTGGTCTAACTCGGCAGAAAGCCCACCCGGATCGATAATTGCAGCTTTTTGCGTAGCCGCATCCACTATAAAATAGCAATTGGTTTCGAGTGGCCCCACTTTAAATTTCTCTATGGTTAACATAACGTTTGCATCTCCTCTACGATTATACTCGACTTACAGCAAGAACACCATTTATTTTCGAGATTTTTGACATTACCGACTTCAAATGTTCCATATTTTTGACCAAAATCGACATAAAAATTTGAGATTTTCCACCTTTTGCCTTGCTGAGCTTAAATGATTGAATCTCGACATGCATATAAGAAAGTTGCATGGTAAGGTCCGCGATGATACTTGGCTTATCGATGGTCATTATCTTAATATCCGAGTTAAACTCCTCTTTGTGAGTTCCCGCCCAGCGCGCATTAATCCACCTGTCCGGCTCCGCGCAAGTAGTAATATCTTTCGGCACATTCGCGCAACTTCTCTTGTGCAGCGAGACTCCGTATCCGCGAGTGATAAAACCAATAATATTATCGCCAGGAATAGGGTTACAGCACTTGGAGAATTTTACCAAGCAATTCTCTATGCCATCCACAATTACACCATTTACGCTTGTTTTTTTCTCGATATGCGCTTCTTTCTTTATAATAGCCTCATTTAGCGAAGTATTTTTTTGCTTAAGCTTACTATATTCATCGCGAATTCTAGGCAAAATACGGCTTAATATAATGCCGCCAAACCCTATAGTCTCATAAAGCTTCTCAATGGTCTCACAACGCTGGCTTTTTGCAATCGAGAGTAAAAACGCCTTTAATTGCGTTTCGCCCAATTTAACGCCTATACGCTCAAATTCTCGCTCAATCTCTGCTTTACCTTGCGCCAAGTTCTCTTCTCGACGCTCTTTTTTGAACCACTGTCGAATTTTACTTCTTGCCTCACTCGTTTTAACAATCTTGAGCCAGTTGCGGTTTGGCCCGTGATTTCGCTCTTTCGTGGTGAGGATTTCCACAATTTGTCCAGTTCGAACTTGATAGTCAAACGGCACAATACGCTGATCGACCTTGGCTCCAATCATGTGGTTGCCGACCTCGGTGTGGATAGCATAAGCGAAGTCGATAACAGTGGCACCCAGCGGCAAGTTTCTCACATCTCCGCGCGGCGTAAGGACAAAAACCTCCTCCGGAACCAAGTCCGACTTTATCATCCGGATAATATCGCCGGCATCGCCATTTTCATTTTGGTTATCGAGCATGTTGCGAATCCAGGCAAGACTAGCATCGAGGGAGCCTTTGCCCTTGATGCCGAGCTTGTACTTCCAGTGCGCCGCGATACCATACTCGGCCGTCTGATGCATCTCCTTTGTGCGAATTTGCACCTCAAACGGGATGCCCTCTTTGCCGATTACCGTAGTATGAAGCGATTGATACATATTTGGCTTTGGCGTGGAGATATAGTCCTTGAAGCGATTTGGAATCGGACGAAACGAGTCGTGAATGACGCCTAAAGTGTTGTAGCAATCACTGACAGTATCTACAATCACGCGGACTGCGTAGATGTCGTAAATTTCCTCCATAAGGCGATTTTTGATGAACATCTTTCGGTAAATTCCGTTTATGCTTTTAACGCGCGCCTCCATGTGGAATTTGGGAATTACCGGTAGGAGTTTTTGCTCCAACGTCCGCTTGATGATATTTAAAAGCTTTTTGCGGTCTTCGCGGCCCAACTCTAGCGCCTCCTCGATCTCCTTGTAGGCAATCGGGTCGAGGTACTTAAGTGATAGATCCTCCAACTCTTCTTTTATAGTACGAATTCCAAGTCTGTGAGCAATTGGTGCATAGACTTCCATATTTTCTCTAGCTTTATCACGGCGTTTTTGCGGATTCATACAATTAATCGTGCGCATATTGTGCAATCTGTCCGCCAATTTGATGATTATGACACGAATATCCTCCGACATCGCGATCAACATTTTTCGAATATTTTCAGCTTGTTGCTCCTCGTGAGATGAAAAATGCAGTTTGCCGAGCTTTGTTACGCCATCGACGAGGTTAGCAATTTCGACACCAAATAATTTTTCTATGTCCGCAATGGTGTACGAGGTATCCTCGACGACATCGTGCAAAAGCGCCGCCACAATCGATTGCGTATCCATGCCAAGTGCCACTAAGATACACGCCACCGAGGTCGGATGCAAAATGTACGGTATGCCCGAGACGCGCCGTTGTTCCTCATGCGCCGAGGCCGCCAGATTATACGCTTTGTCGATTAAATCCATATCAAAGCTCTTATTGCTAGTCGCCAAATCCTCTTTTAGCTGCTCGTAATCGTTGTAAAAAGCCTTCATTCACACCACTCATTCCCTCAAAATTTTCATAATACTCGCACTTTCAAGGTCGACTTTCCCGCTCACCGGCTGCACTTCAACGCGATACATATCGGAGCAACTTTCCACATTGATAAGCCCGCACTCATCCATCGCGTCAAGGATAATGAGCAACTTGCAAAAACTCAACTCAACCAACTCTCGCAACCTGTAAAAGAGCACCGAAACATCACTCTCTAGCGGCGTGTTAGCTTTTAGGAACCGATAAACTCGCGAGAAATCATCGCGACTTGGAATCTGCTCACGCAAAACATCAGCAGAAATCTTTTCTTTTCTTTTGAGCGCCTCGAAAATCCGCTGCTCGTCGATTAAAACTTTGTTGTCGAGCGCCGAGAATTTAATGTCCTCCACAATTATAGTCAAGCTCTCCTGGCCTCTATACTCTGATTTCGACAGCTTGACCGCCAAATCAATTTCATCACCGACGCGGTACGAAAACTCATTTTGCGTCGTAAAAAACTTCATCGCAGAAATTTTATAATTATTTCGCGACAAAACTAATCGCAAATGGTTTTTCTCGGCGCCCACAAAGGTATAATCGCAAATTGTCATGTTGTAGAGACCAAAAACAAACTCAGGATTATCCTTGCCGAAGGGCTCTAGCGGCAACAACTGCTCAGCCAGCTCGACGCTGAGAATTTCTGGCTTTAACTTGCAATCAATGTCGAGAGTAGGACAAGGCATCGTATCAAACTCGTTCGCAAAGGAGTTGATGCCATCTCTAAAGCGACACAAATTCTCTAGTTTTAACTCAAATCCTGCTGCTAACGGGTGCCCGCCAAATCGCGTAAGTAAACTTGAACAGCTTTTAATCGACTCGTACAGTGAAAACCCCTCGATGCTTCGACCTGAGCCACGCGCGACATCTCCCATAACCGATATAACAATCGTTGGCTTACCATAGCGCTCCAGCAGCTTAGCAGCCACGATGCCGATGACTCCGGGGTGCCAGTCTTTGCCCTCCACGATTAAAACTCGCTGATATAATCGGTCTGGCTCATCGGCCAAGAGGAGCTCGGCCTGCAACAAGATTTCTTGCTCAATTTCTTTGCGTTTGATGTTTTCGTTTTCCACTTGTAGGGCGATTTCTTGGGCTATAGTTGGGTCTTCGGTGGTTAAAAGCTTGACCAATTTGTCGGAGAGGCTCAACCGTCCGGAGGCATTAATTCTCGGCACGACGCCAAAGGCAATGTTATACGCGCTAATTGGCTTCTCGCTGAGCTTTGCTAGCATTAAAATCTCTTGTATGCCTAAATTATTGGTATTTTTTATGTATTTTAGGCCCTGCTTGACTAAGTATCGATTTTCTCCTTGCAACGAGACCACATCGCCAACGGTGCCAATTAAAATTAGGTCCGCGTAGTTCTCAAGGATAAACTCAACATCCACCGAGGGCCCCTCGAGCGCGCAAATTAGCTTGAACACCACACCGACTCCCGCGAAATTTTTAAAAGCACTAGGGCAATCCGCTCGATGTGGATCAACAATCGCAACAGCTTTGGGCAAGTTTTCTGGCGGCTGATGGTGGTCCGTCACAACCGTGTCTATGCCGAGCGAGGCGGCATAGTCAATTTCTTCCATCGCCGAAATACCATTATCCACCGTGATGATTAAATTCACATTCTCCTCGGCGAGCTTTTTCACGGCAGACTTGTTCATTCCATAGCCCTCGGAGTGCCTGTCCGGTATGTAGTAAGTCACGTTTGCACCACAATTCTCCAGGTACAAGTACAGCAAAGCTGTCGAGGTCACTCCATCCGCGTCGTAATCGCCATATACGCAAATTTTCTCATCATTTTCAAGGGCGCACCGAATTCTTTTCACAGCTTTTCCCATATCCGCAAAATCAAGCGGTTCCGACACAGCACAGTCCTCCGCGAGCAACTCTGCTATGGCTTTTTTATCGCATATACCACGCACATCCAACATCATTGCCAAAAAAAACGGTAATTTATTTTCATAGGCAATCTTCTGTGCATTTTCCTTATCCAGCGTTGCTAAGCGCCAATTTTTCAGCCTCACTACATACACCAACTCTATATCGAAATATGTTTAAAGTTTATCATTTTATTTTGGTTTTTTCAAGCAATGCGCCGAATGAAAATAGTGCACCGTTTCTGTAAAAAAAGGTGCACAAATATGTAATTTATCTTTCTATGTGACGTTTAAAAAAAGCTTCGGTGGAAATATTGGGCGGGCGCAAGATTCGACAAAGACCATATAATTTTTCTGGATTTTTAGTCAGCCTGTTCACTTTGCCTTCGCAGCTTAAAGTTGCTTTAAACCCCAATTGTCGAAGAATATCTAACGAACAGTTGCTAATTGCTCCAAACGGAAAAACAAAGGTAGTTGGCGTAAAATCAAGAAAATCCTCAACTTTATTTTGCATCAACATAACATCGTTGCATAAAGCCTTTTGATAGTGTTCGAAACTTTCACATTTATTTTTTTTCGTACCGCGACGTTTTTTTGTTATTGAGTGCATATTGTATGAATGATTTTGAATCTCCACGACTCCAGAATCTTGCATTTCCTTTAGGTTTTCCCAGGAGCAGTGTGCATACGCCGGATTTTTGTCGTTATTTTCACTGTAGATATCGCATTGTTTCCCGATGGGCGATAAAACCATTTTGCAATTGTGCTGTTTAATCAGCGGAAATGCATATAAGTAGTTGTTGTAGTAGCCATCATCAAACGTCAACATGATGGGTTTTTCTGGTAGCTGCGTGTTTTCGTAGACAAAATCCACCAAATCCTGCATCACAATCGTCGTGTAACCATTATCTTTTATGTACTTCAAGTCGCTCTCAAAGTCGTCCGGAGTAATTATAAACTTTCCCTTAGACTTGTTATTTTTCAATATAGAATGATACATAATTATAGGCAATTTGACCGTATCTTCTGAGTCCGACACCGCAGAAATCATAGTTTTTCTTCCCTGGCCCAGCGCGAAGCCAACCGACAAAAACAACATTACAAGCACTGTTAAAAAAAGTGGTTTTTTTATTTTTAGCACATACAAAAAAAATCAACTCTTTCTCTTTTTTGAGTAGTGTAAGCTCTTAATAATTATATGAAAACGGCCTGGCAACAATGAATCCAAGGGTTCTAGCTTAACAAAATTCAATAATAAACTACAAAAAATATTAATTTCTGCCATTACAAAAAGCAATTAAACTAAATTCACAACTCTATTTTTGACCACTTAAATTTTTCGCCTTAAAGTTTATGAATAAATTATTAGCGTTATTACTTTTATACCACATTTAAGTGAAAATTTTTTCAAGCCTCGTTACGACAAAAAGCCTCTCTATCGTTAGCGATAATTGAACTGTAACAAACTAATTGCGTTTGGAGGGCGATATGAAGCAAACCATATACATCGATGTTCTAGTCTCGGTAAACATTTTTATTAACTATTTCTTGCTCTTATCGGTTGCGAAAATTTTAAATTTGAACTTCACCCGCAAAAAATTAATTTTCGCGGCATTTATAGGCAGTTTATGCTCGCTGGTTATCCTCTTGCCACCCATCAACGGCTTTTTATCGCTATTAATAAAACTTGCTATGTCCGCATCCGTAATATTTTTCGCCTTTGAGTTTGTATCATTAAAGTTTTTCCTTAAAATTTTATTCGCATTTTACGGCATGAATTTTCTATTTGGCGGAATAATTTTTTGTTTATGGTACTTTGTAGTTCCAAACGGAATTTTCATCAACAATAACGCGATATATCTTAACATTCCTCCTCTATTTTTGGCCACCGCAACGCTTTTAGCGTATCTTTCCATCCGCGTGGTTAATAAAATCGCCGGCACACAAGAGCTTAGCTCTAAAAGTTTTTACATAATCATAAAATCAGAAAAAAAAGAGCTCAAACTAAAAGCCAAGCTCGATACCGGAAACGCCTTAAGAGAGCCATTTTCAAGCTTGCCGGTTATTGTAGTTAATTATAAATTTGCCGAAAACATTATGCCCTCTTGCATAAAGGAATATTTTACCACCCCAGAAAGGAATACTCCTTGGGAACATCCACCCGACGCTACTGAGATTAAAAATATTCGAGTCGTTCCATTCAACACTATATCCGGCAATGGACTTCTCCCTGCATTTAAACCAGATTATGTAAGCATTCACGGCATAAAAAAAGAGGCTTATATAGCCATCTGCAAACAAAAAATATTTAATAATGAATATCAGGCTTTAATCGGCCCAGAGTTTATTGAGTAAAAGGAGCACATATGAAAAATTTCATAGAAAAACTCAGAGTTTACATATTAAAAATCTTAACAAAATTAAATCTTATCGACGAAATTCACTACATAAACGGCGCCGAAACTTTACCCCCACCGCTCACCAAAGCGCAGGAGACAAAAATCATGACCGACATACAAAATGGTGTTAGTGGCGCACGAGAACCGCTCATCACGCACAACTTGCGCTTAGTAGTCTACATAGCAAAAAAATTCGACTCGACCGGAACTAACGTGGAGGATTTAATTTCGATTGGTACAATCGGGCTCATCAAGGCCGTAAACACATTTTGCCCAGAGAAAAACATCAAACTTGCTACCTACGCCTCTCGCTGCATAGAGAATGAAATTTTGATGTTCTTACGGAAAAGTTCTCAAAAGAAAAACGAAATCTCAATTGATGAACCACTTAATGTAGATTGGGACGGGAATGAGCTACTGTTATCGGATATTCTCGGCAGCGAACAAGATGTTGTAAATAAGCGCATCGAACAAGAAGTAGAGTGTCAAGTGCTACTTAAGGCTGTTTCGAAGCTGTCCAGCAGAGAACGTAACATAATGGAGCTACGGTTTGGGCTTTCTGGCAAGCAAGAGCATACACAAAAAGAGGTCGCGGATTCGCTGGGCATATCTCAATCGTATATCTCAAGGCTAGAAAAGAAAATAATCGAGCGTCTAAAAAGAGACCTAGAGCGGGTATGTTAAGCGCTTTATAAAACAAATAGGAGCCTTTCAAGGCTCCTAAAATATAATGTTAAAGAGACGGCATCTTATAAATCATATATATCACCATACCTACCATCGCCAACGCACAGAGCGCACCAGCTGCAACATCAACTGCAGCATCGACAGTAGTTGAGTTTTGTCTATAATTTGTTTCTGTGCCTCTACATCTCGCTCTGCGCACCGCATATTTTGCTGCATAATCAGTAGGCTCATTATCCCTCGCATTTATTCTTTGTGCAAGTCTCCTTGCTCTCTCATCTTCAGAGCATCTCTTATTCTTTACAGCTCTTTTTGCTGCATAATCGGTAGGCTCATTATCCCTCGCGTTTATTCTTTCTGCAAGTCTCCTTGCTCTCTCATCTTCAGAGCATCTCTTATTATTTACAGCTCTTTTCGCTGCATAATCGGTAGGCTCATTATCCCTTGCGTTTATTCTTTGTGCAAGCCTCCTTGCCGCAGCCTCATCTGAATCTCCACGCTTAGTATATTCTGCACGACACACATCGCGATCTGAGCTATCATGTGTAATAGGCTCTGCCGGGCACACGTCATCGTATAAATTAGCTGGCGACGTAGATTCTACTGGACATACATCATCATCTATTTCGCCATATGCAATAGTTGTTGGGCACACACACATCGCAATAGTCAACGATAATGAAATTGCCTTAACTAAAAAATTCTTTATCATTATTAAGTTCCCCTTTATACCATATTTGAGTAGCGTAACTACAAGCTATTTTTACCTAAACTTTAAGCTTATTATTAAGAAGTCATAATACACATATAAGGAGCCAATACATAGAACTGGCCCCTATAAGTCATCGTTTAATTAAAATCTGTAAGTATTAAAACACTCTTGCTTACAATCGCCTCTATCGCCACTCTCAAAGGACCCTCCGTACATATAATCGCATCTAGACATACACCGTGATAAATCTTGATCTTTTTTTGTTTTTAAAATATGTTGCTCATCCAGACAGCGTAAAATTTGGTAGGTTGTGTCCTCGAGATCTCTTTGCCCGTCTCCGTACTCCAACACATAGTCTTCGACGCACCGCATTGCAGCTTTAGCCACATTGCTGTTTATCGCTCCATGAGTCAAGTGAGATACCGAACCCACAGACAAGCCACAAACCATAGACATCGAAACAACTTTTACTAAAAGATTTTTTTTCATATAGAACTCTCCTTATTTTTTAATGCGTTTTTATTATATCATACATGTTTAAAAAAGCGCAAGTATTTACTTCATATTTTTTAATATGTGCTTCATTTTTTAAGAAATAGCAATTTTTATTCATAATAGTGAACAAAAAGCTCTTTGCTAAAAACGCAAAACAATTAAAGGTACTTCCACTCACAAAGTTGCAAGCAACCTCTAAGCATCTCGTCCGTATATATCCCTGTTACCATATTGACAAGGTTGTAACGATTTTCGACACACCGCTGTTTACACTCTGCAAAATCATCTGGCTCATCTTGTGCTGCAGCCAAGGTTGAAGTAGTACATAGCGCACCAACAACAAGGGCCAAACTTACCTTTTTTAAAAACTTTTTCATTTTTACATTCTCCCTTATTTACAATTGCTTAAGCACTTATAATTATACTATATCATAAAAAATAAATCAAGTATTAGTATAAACATTCAATCATTAGTTTAATTTTTAAAAAATAACTTTGCATTTTTATTAATCATCTCAAAAAACTTATAGTATCACACACAAATGGTATCTTTAATTTGCTCAAATGTTTTTTCGCCAATACCAGAAACATTCTTTATCTCCTCTATCGAAGAAAACGGCCCATTGGTATTTCTATAATCAACGATTCTTTTGGCAATAACCGGACCAATTCTCGACAGCTTTTCATCAAGTTCTTCTGCCGTTGCCGTATTTATATTTACTTTTTGCGAAGTTTCTGGTTCAGTCTCAGCGCTATTTTCATTGTTTTCTTCGCTTTCATTCTTGTTGTCATTTACGATAATTTTATCGTCTTCCAAATTCTCAAACTGCGTATCCGTATCAGATTCTGCGCTATCTTCATCCTTCTCAACATAAATTACAGATGGAATTGATATTTGAGGAATGAAAAAAGCGTTATAAAACAAAATACCTACGCATAGAGCAAGAGCTACAACGATAAGAATTTTTTCGTGATGATATTTTACATCCATAATTTAGCACCCTTCAAGATTAAAGTTACGACATCATTCTACAAAATAAAGCAAAATTTGTAAATCTAAACACGAATATGTGTATTTATTCTGATAAAAATAAGTTATGTGTAGCGAAAAAAATTCTTGAAAAGCGGTGCATAAATAATGAATATTATTATTTATGGCAATGAGAAAGATACCGTACTTAGCGATATACTCTTAAAAGTTCTCTCGAAGTACGGTGGCGTAAATCTTTTTAGTACAAACAGATGGACGCGCAGCCCCAAAACCTATACCTCTAATTTTTTTGTATATGATATAAACAAACTTCCAACAGTTATCGATATGGATGGAATTTTCATTTTTAAAGATTCTTTTAAAAGTATAAACACACATAAACTCTGCAGTAACTTTTTGCATATAATTAATAGTCAAAATATGCGCGCCATAAAACACCTAAAAAGCACAGAGCAAGTTGTAATGACCTGTGGTATAGACTCCAAAAGCACACTGACTTTTTCTAGCCTAACTACGACAGAGGCTATTGTAAACTTACAACGATACGTAAAAACAAAAAATAAAATACTAGAGCCACATGAGTTTCCCTTAAAAATAAAAACGCCATGCGACGAAACTGTATTACTTTTAGTTTGCGCAGTGCTGCTCTTGGCCGAGTTACCTTCGCTTGAAGGGTTCGAAGTCTAACAAAATTTACCGGTAATAAAAAGCTAACTTGAACAAACAATATTAATGCAAACGCAAATCATATTAAATGTAAAAAGGAGTGAAGAAATATGTCTAAGAACTCAGTAGTTGTGCCAGAGGCACGTAAGGCTCTTGATAAATTTAAGATGGAAGCGGCTAACGAGGTTGGTGTTAACTTGAAAGAAGGTTACAATGGTGACTTGACTTCAAGAGAAGCCGGTTCTGTTGGCGGCCAGATGGTTAATGAAATATGTCCCGTACAAACATTGACTTTTAAAAGGCAAAACCGGTCGGTTAAAGGCCATCGACAAAAATGTACATATGATATTTGTATAAATTTTTAATTTTTTTGAATAACAAAAAGACAGCTATTTTTGATATGCGATATCTTTTCTAGGATACGTATTACAAACTTAGCTGTTTTCTAATTTCTGTGGAGGGAAAACCATGCAAATATTTTTGTTAATAGTAATTTTCATTTTAATAGTAATCAATTTGAAACAAGCGGATGAATTAAGAGACCTCGAAAGAAAGACTTTGGATGCGTTCAAAATCGTCTGCAAAAAACTAAAACAAAATACGGAGGACAGATAAAATGATGGAATTGATTGAAAAAAATTATCTTACACCACCAGACAACGAAGCTATTCCGGTTTTAAAATGCTTTTTCTGCGAAGAAGATGTTTACGAAGGCGATGAGTATTACGTTCTAAACGGTTTTTATTGCTGTGAAGATTGCCTTTATATCCATTTCAAATTTACAGCTGAGTTTCCCGATTATGAAGCCGAAAAAGCAGAACGAGATTACGAAGATTTAAAGAGCCGAGGTGAAATTTAAGATGGAGAAATCAGTGTTTGAGACGTTGTTTGAAATTAACGTGAACGACCATGTCGAAAAGAAAAACGGCCTATCGTATTTATCTTGGCCGTATGCCTGGGCGGAGGTGAAAAAGTGTTTTCCAGATGCAAATTATAAAGTTTATGAAACCGAAAATGGATGCATTTATTTTACCGACGGGTGCGTGGCCGCACAGGCCGAGTCGCGCAATGAACTTATCGTGCCAATCTTAACTTATAGGCACGCGGCCAAAGAATGGTGAGTAAATTTGCTCGACGTTGGTGTTATTTTGTACGAAGCTAAGATCCTTATTGAAATTGCGGGCCTTGAGCACATTGAGTACTTGCCGATAATGGACTATAAAAACAAATCAATTAGTCTTGAGAATGTCACAAGTTTTGACGTTAATAAAGCAATCCAGAGAAGCTTAACAAAGGCGTTAGCTCGGCATGGGTTGGGACTTTATTTATATGCTGGTGAAGATTTGCCTGAAATTGAAGTCGAAAAAATTAGCGCCAAAGATGCAAAAATTCTTCAAAGCGTGGTAAAGAACTTCGACGAGCCTGATAAATTGTATGCTACGCTCTTAAAAAGATACAACGTGCAAAATTTTAAAGAGTTGACGGTTAAACAGCGAGTTGAAATTTTGGATGGGCTTAATGGTTTGCGAGCTCGCGCTGCCAGTGGCAGAAACAGCAAGCTCGACAAACAGGAAAAGGCACAGAGCGGTGCGAATGGGAGCAAGCAGGGCGACAATGCCTTTGACCGGAAAACTTAATAAAAAAGGAGGCGCAAGATGGAGATAAAATTCACAGTGCCGGGGCCACCGAAAGGGCAACGTGACGTTGCATTCACGTCGCACATGAAGAAAGCGCGAGCAAAGATTTTTTTTTGCCTGCGCTGAAACCGGTCGCGAATTGCCAGCGCGGGCTCCGTGCAGACCTCGAATATGTAAGGTTAATGGGCGAAGTGTAGCTTACACGCCAAAAGAAACAATCGAATACGAAGAACTCGTAAGGGCAAGGTGCGTGGCCGCACTGGCCAAGTCGCGCCCCAATCAAAGTGCAACTGATAAATCTCGTTCCACGCGAAAAGGCTTAAACGCGAGCGAAAGTACTCAAGGTTTAGATAAGCTTATTTCGCGAAATGGCAGCGGGCCCTGCCCGCTCGAAAGGAATTTACCGATAGAAATCAGTATACTTGCCCTTTTCCCTATTCCGAAATACGTCAGCCGGAAAACAAAAGAACTGATGCTAAATGGACGTCTTTTTCCGACTAAAAAGCCTGACGCAGATAACATTATCAAAGTTATTTTGGACGCATTAAATGGCCTTGCTTATCGGGATGATTCGCAAATTTGCAGGGTTTACTTTGATTCGCAGTGCCGCGCTGCCAGTGGCAGAAAAAGCGGTGCTGACGAATAGGAAGAAATAACGAGCAATGCAAAGCGCTCCAAGCGAGCAGAGCGACTATATTTCTGACCGGGCGAAAATGTATGCCGAAATTCCAGAAACAAAAGTTTTAATAAAAAATTATGAGGTGTGTTAATTTATGAAAACAACAAAAATTTATGACAATGATTCGCAGTGCCGCGCTGCCGGTGGCAGATACAGCGGTGCTGACGAATAGGAAAAAACACAGAGAATTGCAAGCGGAAGCGCGCAAGGCGACAATGTTTTTGACCGGGAATAAGATTTAAAAGGAGCAGCTTATGAATAAAAAAATTAAAATATTTAAAAACGAAACAAATATTTACAGCGGCAATTGCTACGTCAATACGGTGATTTTCAGAGGTAGAATTTACAATGAATTTAAAAAAGTTGGCCAAGACGGAATAAAGTTCTCGCTACAACTTAGTAATGGGAAAGACCCAAAAGCAGACGAATGGAACAAGCCAACATTCGCTGATTGTACGGCGTTTGATTCAGTTGCCCAGCGTATCTTAAACGAGAACAAGCCGAAAGATGAAATTTGGCTCATTGCAAAGTATTACTCAAAACAGCAAGACGGCAAGCATTACAAAGGCTTTATTGTGCGAGAAATAATCACTGAGCAAGAAATACAACAAGCCGGTGAGTCAGTATTTGACGATTTGCCGTTTTAGAGGAGGGAAAATTTAATGAATATTTTGAAATTGGTTATGATCGACAAGCGCTTGACTACTAGTTCTAAAGTGATTTTTGCCTATTTGTATAGTTGTTTTGATGAACGTGGTGTATGTTCTAAGAGCCGCGATGAGTTTTCAATAGAACTAAATATCGGTAAAGATACATTTGATAAAAATGTTAGGAAGTTAGCTTATTATGGTTATATTTACATTTATCGCTCTTTTTTCTGCAAAAACGTTTATGCTTTGCCGAACAACATTGAGAAAATTTTCGAGCCAAAACTAGAAAAAGATGATAAAAAAACAAAGGATTGGCGGAGAAGCAAATTAAATTGGAGGGAGTTAATGAGGGATACAATATGAAATATATGTTTGATATAGAAATAGCAAAGCTTTATGGAGTGAATGAAGCAATTTTTATTCAAAATTTGTATTGGTGGTTACAAAAAAATAAAATAGACAACCGCAATTTTCATACGGCAGAGGTGATTAACTCAAATGGTGATACGATTCAGTTTAGTGGATATTGGACATACAATAGCATGAGGTCATTTGTGGACGTTTTTCCATTTTGGACTCAACGCCAAATACGTACTGTGGTAAAAAGTTGTCGAGATAAAAATATTATTTATGTAGCACGATTCAATCGAAAAAAGTATGATAAAACCTTGTGGTATACGCTAGCTCAGAATATTGTGGAAATCTTAAACACCGAGACCAATAAGTCCAATCCAAGTGACAAAAATGTCCAACCAATACCAGATAGTAAACCAGATAATAGAGAATATATAAATAAATTTATATATTCTCTCGTGGAAGATTCCGAAAATAAAGAAAAAAGTAAGAAAAAGATTTTTGAATCAAACAGCGATGCTTATGCTTTGGCTAGATACTTAGAAGAAAGCATCGCAGTAAATGAACCGAAGTTTCCTCAAAGCGAACAGCAGCGCCAGCGATGGGCAAAAGACTTTGACTTAATGCTTCGTATAGACAAGATTGATGCTGATGATATAGCTGCAGTAATAGAGTGGAGCCAGAATGATAACTTCTGGCGCAGCAACATTCTATCCGGCAAGAAAGTACGAGAGAAGTACCAGCAGCTGGTAATGAAGATGAAGAGGTGAGCAACATAAAAATACAAGATGAAGTAGCCAAAAGCGCTGAGATGTGCGTTATCGGCGCGATATTAATCGACGAAAAAGCTCTGGCAAATGTCATTCAAACATTAAAGCCAGAGCATTTCTATTTTGATGAGCTGAAAGCTGCGTACCAAGCCATTTTGGAGCTATCAAGCGAAGGAAAAAGCATCGATTTTGTATCCGTCTTGAAGAAGCTTGTGGCAAAAGGCTTTTACGATGAAAAACAAGCCAAGCAGATGCTTTTAGAATGTGCTGACTTGGTCCCCTCTATCAGCCAAGCAGATACTTATGCTAAAACTGTTTCCGATAGCTTTAAGGCTAGAAAGCTTCAAGAAATCGGCGCTCGGTTGGCTTTCGACGGCGTATTTGCTGAAAATGTGAACGAGGTCGCCGATGAAATTATGAGCGAGTTATACGAGGTGGTTTCAGAACAACACAAAAAGCAATTGAAAAATGTTGGTGACCTCGGAACACAGGTTTTTGAGGGCTACAGCAATGATGGACAAGATTTAGAAAATCGCTCGCACACTGGATTTCCGCGACTTGATGAGATTCTAAAAGGAATGTCAGCTGGCAATTTAATAATTCTCGCCGCTCGTCCTAAGCTTGGGAAAACGGCCTTTGCCCTATCAATTGCCGAGAATATCGCGAAATCCGGCAAGACGGTCGCGTTTTATTCGCTGGAGATGGAAAGTTCAGAAATCTACGAGCGACTACTTTCTAAGAGTGCTCAAATCCCAATGAATACGCTAATTGACCGGCGCTTTAGAGATAAGCGTCGACCTCAGAAAATCCGCGATGAAGAAATTAACAAGATTGCCGAGACTATCGATGAAATCTACAGCTTACCGATAAAAATCAATGATAACCCGGCTTGCACGGTCAATGATATCCGGTTAGAGTCAAGGTTAGTTAAGGATTTAGGACTGATTGTGATTGATTACTTGCAGCTGATGCGAAGCACAAAGAAGGCTGAAAATAGAAATTTGGAAGTCGGTTCTATTTGCCGAGAACTTAAGTGTTTAGCCTCGGAGCTTGGAGTTCCGATTTTATGTTTATCGCAGCTAAACCGAACAAGCGACGAGAGTACTCGGCCAAGTCCGTCAGAGCTTCGTGATAGTGGTTCTATCGAGCAGGATGCCAACAAGGTTATTTTGATGTGGAGTATCGAGAAAAATTTGAATGAGCGAGGATTGGTGGAAAGTAAGACAATTGGCGTTGATGTGGCTTTAAATCGGCGTGGCACAACAGGTGTCACGCTTTTTAATTTCAACGGAAATTATATGAATTTTACGGAGCTTGAACGCAAATATGAAGAGCCGAAAGCGAAGAAAACTTGGAGGTAAATGTTATGGACATCAAGTTGGTAAAGTCTTTGCTGGGAAAGACCGTCTATTACGACACTGGACAGATAAATTTTGATGGCTGCACCATAAAAGATTTTATTTTCACCGCGTGCATTTTGAGAAAAAAGAAAAATGGGCAGCTGTATTATCAAGCTGAGTTAATGGACACAGTGAGCAAAAATTCAGTAATAATCGTATGCATAAAACTTCTGATTAGATGTAGCTTTAGTCGCGTGCACGCAATAGACTCTATTACCGCAAACTTCGTGCGCGTCTTGCCAGCGGGGGCACCCCGCGAAAAAGTATTGACTAAAAGTGAAGTGTGAGGTGAAACACTTTGACGAAAAAAGAATTATCTCAGTTGTACTACCTGAAAAAGGAAATCAAAGAACAACAGAGGCGTATTGCCGAGTTAGAAGCTATCGCGACTAATTGCTCAACAAAAATTACAGGTTTACCTAGCGGTAAAGGTATCTCTGATAAAATCGGTAATTATGCAGCTCAAATTGCGGATTTAAAAGCTCTGTTAGACCTTAATTTGAAGAAGTGTTTTTATGAACTGAACCGACTTGATAGGTTT
>JAZQHA010000217.1:0-26792 GCA_045540315.1 Acutalibacteraceae bacterium
ATCACGTTGTTCTTCATCTCATTGATAGTCATTGTTTGTTTCCTCCCTCTCTTTGATGATACTATTATAGCATAGACCGGAATAATTGTCAAGACCTTTTTTCAAATTTCTTGTGTAAAATTTATGTTATGCCGCGGGCCGGCCAGAATGGGTTAGTTTAGACTAACTAACTTCCTAGATCAAATAAAAAAGAAGGCTTTACAGCCTTCTTTAAGATTTGGTAAACAGGACTTCGGCAATCTCTTCCGCGGTGTAGCCCGCTTCTTTCGCGGCCTTCATGACCCACAACTTCCACTCAACTTCCGTCATTTCCTGCGCCTTCTTAGCAGCCTTCATGATGAACGCGATCTTCTTGAACATTGTTTCTTACCTCGTTTCTCTCTTTGTTGTACTTATTATATCACTTCAGAAAATGGTTGTCAATGCTTTTTATGTTAATTCTAGGTTAAGTATTGCGGAGGGTCAAGAGTTCTTCTTGACCCAATTCTCCGCGCCTTTGAGGGTCTTGAATTCCTTAACCCTCGTCATGCCATAGTAGGAAATGCGGTAGATCGCGTAGCGGTTGCCTTCATCATAGATCTTGTACATGTGTTCAACCTCTTTTCTCTCTTTGATGTCTTTATTATACTCTCTTAACGACCATTTGTCAAGTTAAGTTTCTGTTTAGGAACCCCAGTTTTTTGATAGGCGACCCGTAGGGCTTGCGCCCGCCTTGTTAGGTGTGGGGTTCCTTCCCTCACCTCGCAAAACTATTATAGCACACGATCCGCCAGGTGTCAAGCTTTTTTTCGCGATTTAACCAGGAATTAACACGCGCGGGCCGGACAATTATTTAACAAACTCTTAACCCCATCGCCATACTCACTTAACATTCGTGTAGTATAATATCGGGGGATCCATGAGTTAGTCATGACTAACTCCAGGCCCGTCACTGGCCGGGCCAGTTAGTTTCGACTAACTAACTATTACAGAAGTATTACAACTTTGCGCGGCTTTCCTCTGTGAGGGCGTTTTTCGCGGTTAGAATGACCGGCCGGTTTATTATATCGCTTAAAAACGGCTCTACGGGGCGATGCGAAAAAAGTGCACAAACAGCATAAGAGAAATGTTAATTCCATGTAAAGAAACCCGCTATGTAAACGTTTACGACAGGCTAAATTAACACAGCCATAACATTTCTCCTTAACTTTTTGTGTAACTTTTTTTCGATCGCGATGCACCAGGTATTCAGCCAAAAATCAGATATGAAATACTTCTGTAATAATTGAATAGTTTTGTAATAATTACCGGCCAGCATTTGACTATCTTTGACTTTTGACTTTCATCATAGTAAAGTAGTATCATAGTAGCATAGTAGCATGGTAAAGTAATAGCATAGCGTCATAGTAAAGCGATAACATAGTAGCATAGTAAAGTGGCATCATTTTACTATGATAAAGTGATAATATAGTGATAACAAGCCGGCCGGTTAGTTCAAACTAACTAACTAGAGTTAGTTATAACTAACTAGAGGGTCCCCCGATATTATACCATATCCATGTTAACTGCGTATTATCCCTATGTTAAAACTATATGAAGTTTTTCTGTTAAAACCAGGTTAAGAAATGATCCGGCCCGCCGGTTAGTTTAGACTAACTAATCAACTGCTGGTTGCGCAACCTGGAGTAGAAGCAACCTGAAGTAGCAAATTCTACCGTAGGTTGAATCTCATAACTTTACACAAACTTCATCAAAAAATGCTTACCAGTTAACATTGATCTGTTATACTATATACAGTTGAAAGAGAGGTGCTCCAAATGAAGATGATCGCGAAAAACCCCGTTTCCTTCACCTACGATCCCGCGCACAAGGGCGCGCCATATACCATTGACGGCTCCAAGTGGATGAACGCTGGCGAGCTGAAAGAGATCATCGCCAAGGCCCTGCACAAGCTGACGGCTGGCAAGGACGCCAACACCGCCTTCGATGAGGGCTCCGATGTGCCCGAGTACAGCGCGAGCGTCAAGAGCTCCAAGGCCACGCTGACCTGCAAGAAGCTGGCGGGCACCTGCTACATGGAGATGCTGGACGACTACTTCGCCCGTGTTGCCAGCACGAACTTCTGGTGGGTGGAGCTGGCGGATGAGGACGCGATCATCTACAAGATGAACGCCAAGACCTTCCGGAAGTTCATGGAGCGGTTCGCGAACCTGACCAGCTACGGCTCCATCCGGTTCGCCAAGACCAGCTCCAAGATGCTGGCATGGTTGGACGCCAACGCCTGACGGCAGGTGCCCAACCAACTACCCGGCCCGAGAGTTAACAGAATCTTAACTTGACAAACCAGCTACTACCTGTTATAATAAATACAGAAAGCGAGGGAAACAATATGAAGAAGCTCCACGGCACCAAATACGCTCACATCGGCACCAGCTACACTCCCGCTTTGGACGCCAAATTCGATGCGATCCAGGCAGAGCTCCGCGCTCGTGACGCGCGCTTGCTGGCTTTGATGGCAAAAGTAAAGAAAATGATGGATGAGGAAAAGAAATAATCAGCCAGCAATTTAATAATAACTTAACATAAAAACTATTGACTTCTTGCTCACCATAGTATATAATATATTCAGAAAGAAACGAGAGGAGAAAACAAAATGAAGATCAACAACCTGCCCGATGACTTCCGTTCCTATGAGTGGCTTACCGTTCGCGAGTACAACGGTAAGGTCTGGTACTACGGCGCATGGCGCACCGATCTGATGGCCGCCCTTGAGGAAGCCGATGAGATCGGCGGCCACGTGGTCTCCACGGGCGTGGCGGAGAAGGCGTAAGCCTTCTCTGGCCGGCCAGACATTTAATATACTTTTAACATAGAACCTATTGACTTTCCTGGCGCAATGGTGTATACTAATATCAGAAAGTGAGAGGAAATGAAATGCAAGAACTTTACAATGAAATGTGGCACGCTTTTCAGCATGGCGAAATCACGCAAGAAGAATGGCTTAACTTTGGTAATGCGGTTCTTGAACAACTTCTAGCCGAATTCGAAGATTCTCTTATCAGGTTAAAGAATATTTAACTTGACAACCACTAACCAATCTGCTATAATAAATACAGAAAAAGCGAAGGGAGCAATTAAAATGAAGTTCTATATGGTTATGTGTCATCGCGGACATTGCGGCGTAGGTCACAGCACTGAAATAAAGTTCGCAATCGCAGCGAACAACCTTCTAGACGCTTGCGACAAAGCGCGCAGGATGCCAAGCGTTAAACACACGCGTATGGCAATCTATGGTAAGGAAATCACCGAAGCCGAGTATAACGAGTATCGCAAGGTCAGCGCCTATGAGCGTTTTGATCAGCAGAAAGCACGACGCAGACGTTAAGTCTGCGTTAATTTTCTGGCCGGCTTATTATGTCAAGATTATGTAAACTTACAAAAACCTATTGACATTTTCTCTTGAATATGGTATTATATAGTCACAGGGAGGAAGGACATCAACCCAAGAGCACCTCCTACAAGCGCTCCTTGAGTACCGAAAGGGAAAACGGGTAAGGCCTGGGCGCAATCAGATGGGCGAATAAAAAAAGTTCTGGGGAACGCGCGAGGTATTAACCTCGCGTGCTTTGTATTTCTGGCCGGCCCGTGAGTTAATATAAAATTAACTTGACTTCTTATAATAAATAGTATATAATATATACAGAAAGTGAGGGAAAGAAAATGAAGTTTTTGATGATTCCTTATGTGTTGGTTGCTTGCTTGTTTGGTTTCTTTGGTATTGTTCATGCCGATGACGTTGATGAAAATGATTGCTTCAAAGTAAATTGGCGCATGATTGTTTTCCTTAGCCTAATGATGCTGTCACCTATCGCGGCGAAATTGTTTGGTTTGCTTTAATCTAATCTTAACTTGACAACTCACCCACAATATACTATACTATATACAACAAGATGAAAGGAGAAATAAAATGAGAACTTACACCGAGCAGGAAATTAAAGCCTATTTTGACTGGATTACCGATACCAATCCTTATGCACCGATAGGCTTCGACGCTAAAATGATGAAAAAACGTATGTTCGACAAAACCGATGGAACTTATTGGACGATTGATAGAGTATTGGATGACCATCTCAAAAATAAAGAAGCCAAATAGGCTTCTTTAATTTTATGTAAAATTCGCGGCCGGCCCGCGACTTAACAAATAATTAACTTGACTTCCTCCCGAAATTATGTTATTATATATATGTCGAAAGGAAAGAGGGAGTGATTCCATTGGGTTAGAGTAAGGGGCAACAGTCTACTTGGCGGTGGAGAACTGACCCCAGCTATTACACGAAAACCGTTCCCCCATTGACCTTGGGCAAGTCAATGATGTTTATGCCCACCGCGAGAGACTGATCAACTCTCGCGGTTTGTTATTTCAATGTTAATTTTCTGGCCGGACACCATGTAAAAACTATGTTAATTTTCCTGAAATCACTTGACATTTCATTTTCCATCTGTTATAATTATTTCAGAAAGAAACGAAAGGGGAATTTCATTTTATGATCGTCTATCGAATTTACTGCGGAAATTTTGAAGGTTCTTCCTCTTACCGCACGCGCGAAGAAGCACAGGCAGCCGCCAATTTCAGAACAAATTGTACTGGCATTGAGTGGGTAGTACGGGAGATTATTCTCCCGTAATTACCCGTGTTAATTTCATTTTAATTTTCTGGCCGGCCAACCAAAGTTAATTCTATGTTAAACATCCTACAATGACTTGACATTTCATTTTTTTTATAGTATAATAATTATAGAAACGAACGAAAGGAAGGTATCCTAAAATGATGAATTGGAACGAGCTTACTGACCAGGAGCAGATCTACATGTATTGGGGCTATCTTGAAAACGCCGACGAAGAAATTTCATTTCAAGAATTTGATGAAATTATGCGGGAAAACCCTTGGCTATAATCCCGCAATTTCATTTTCAATATTATTTCTATGTTAAAGGACTGGCCGGCCAGCGAGTTAGTCATAACTAACCCGCCTCTTTTTTATTTATTATATTATTTTAATTTCATTTTCGCAAGCACAGCAATGTTAATTTCATTTTAAATTTTCATCCGGCCCGTTATATTAAATCCATGTTAAATCATCCTTTAACCTCTTGACTTTCGCCGCAACACGATGTATAATATATATACAAAGAGCGAAAGGAAGTTGACATTATGAAGAAGTTCCGCGGTACCAAGTACGCCCGCATCGGCAACTCCTACACCCCTCTGCTTGACGCGGAGATTGACCGCGTGGAGATGCTGATCCTCAATCAGCAAGCTCGGCTCAACGAGCTCTCCCTGCGGGTACAGCGCTTGTTCGGGCTTGATCCCGAACAGGATGCCTAAAACTTAACTTGACAACTAAATAAAATCATGCTATAATAGACACATCAAAAGAAAGGAGAAAACAAAATATTCGAAATCTACAAGGTCAGCACTGGCAGGGTCATCCTGTCGGGCCTCTCCCTGCGCGAGGCGCAGGCGCTCCGCCTGACTTGGGCAGATCGGGCGGATCTGATCATCCGCCCCGCGGCCTAACGAAGAGCACGGCTCTTTACTGGCCGGCCCGCCTATTAACAAACTCTTAACTTGACAAATCGTAGCTCCTGGATTATAATATATACACAGGTTGAGGGAAGGCAAAGCCCACAACGGGTGAGACCCACGAGCGTCCGTAAGTCCTAACCAATGAAACCACCGCAAGCCGAAGTCCTCCTTTGCGGTATATAAATGTGCAGGCAACATACGCGCAGGCTCTGGAAGCGCTAGGCTAGAAGGATGGAGCCACCGAGAAGGGAACGAAACGCCCTTCTCATTTTTCTGGCCGGTGATTTATTAACAATACATTAAGCATTTACCCGGCCCGCCACTTAACAAACTTTTAACTTGACTTTTGGTTTCGCTTCTGATATTATATATATAGAAAAGAGAGAGGGGAAATGAAAATGAAGCAGACGATTTGGTTTGACATGGACGGCACGATTGCAAATCTGTATGGCGTTGAGAATTGGCTCCCGATGCTGATCGACAGCAATCCCGCGCCCTACAAGCTGGCTGCTCCGCTGGTTAACATGAACAAGCTGGCGCGGACGCTGAACAAGCTCCAGCGAGCTGGTTACAAGCTCGGCATCATCAGCTGGCTGAGCAAGTCCAGCACTCCCGAATATGATGAAGCTGTGACCGCCGCGAAGCTGTGGTGGCTCCACAAGCATCTCGGCTCCGTCAAGTGGGACGTAGTTAACATTGTCGCCTACGGCCGCAATAAGTGGGACGTGTGCGGCGAGGGTATCCTGTTTGATGATGAAGCTCCGAATCGTGAAGCGTGGGGTGGCAACGCCTACCATCCCGATGACATGATGAAGATTCTGTTAAGCCTCGCTTAACAGAATCTTAACTTTATTGGCCGGCCCGATTTTTAACATAACCTTTACTTGACTTCTTCCTGGAATTCTGCTATAATAATTATAGAAAGAGGGGATATGAGATGAATTGGAATCTTGATGAACTTAGGAATTGGATTAAGCGCCAGCCCGCTTCACCCAAAATTAAACGAATGCGCATAAACCTTTTTGACATCTATCGTTATCAGGAAGATTACGAAAAGATTTACCAAATGGTCCAGGACTTAACAAAATCTTAACTTGACTTTCTCCACAAAACATGATATAATATAACTATCAAGTGAAGGAAAACACTTTAAACCAGAAAGGAAAAATTATGGCTCAAATCGCAGAAATTATTATGGCTATTCTCGGACTGTGTAATGCAATTCCCCACAAGACAGCTTTTGCAATTATTCTCGGATGTGAAGGGCTTCGCTTTAGTCTTGACCTTCTGCTTAAAGCACTTAAAGAATAATTAACTTGACTTCTTCCGCAACTTCTGCTATAATAAATACATAAGAGAAGGAAAACTCTTCTAAACCAGAAAGGGAAACAGTATGACTAAGATGGAGATTCGCACCAACGTTAAGACCGCCGTCGCCGAGCAGTTTACCGAATTTTTCGGTAATGCCATCCAGATTGATGACTTTACCTACGCCATCCCGATGGGCACCGCAGAGGACAACGGACGCCCGCTGTTCGCCAAGGTTGAGATTTCCTGCCCGAACTGGTACGCAACCGCCAAGACCGAAGCGTTTGATGTTGACGCTAAGGTTGCCGCGTTCAACGCCGAACTGGCAGAGCGCGCGGAGAAGGCCGCAGAGAAGGCGCGCAAGGCCGCCGAGAAAGAAGCCAAGCGCAAGGAGAAGGAAGGGGTTTAACCCTTCCTTCTTTTGTTATTTCTTTGTTAAATTTCGGGCCGGCCCGCTCCTTTACATCATCTTAACAAATCCCAATATCAGCATAGCCACAACACCGAGCAACCAACCGCGCCCAAAGAAGCAAGCAAAGAACGTCATAACCGAAACACCCAGCACCCAAATCTTTGCGAAATTCTCATTCATTGTTTTGCCCTCCCTGTTTTCTATATATAGTATAGCACAAGATTATAAGAAAGGCAAAGACAAAGTTAAATCTATATTATGACAAAACTTCGACAGATCCCGGCCCGGTTAGTCATAACTAACTATTAAGAAAAAGAAAAGAGGCTTACGCCTCTTCCTTCTTAGCCTTAGCCTTGGCTACCTTGGCAGCCTTTTCGGCATCCTTGGCAGCCTTGGCATCAGCCTTGATGCGCTTCTCGGCTTCCCACTCCTGCGCAGCTTCGAAGGGGTCAAACGCCTTGGACACCTTGGTGTCCTTGTACGCCTTGGACTTGACGGTGACTTCCGTCCAAATCTCCTGACCGTCAACAGTCTGGAGAATGGCGAACGATGCGTCCGCGAACTTGACGGCGTCGTTTTCCTGCAAAGCGGGCATGATAGCGGCAATGGTCATCTGGCGGGCGGTGGACTTGATCTCGTTAGCATTCATCATTCTGATTCCCTTTCTGGTTTTTTAGCCTTTTCCTTGGCTTCTGTAGATATTATAGCAGAAATTCAGCGGATTGTCAAGTTAAGTTTCTGTGAACTCTCTCGCTTATCCGTCCTTACCTCCCTGCCCTTGGAACAATTATATTATAGCAGAAAATCCGCCAGGAGTCAAGCACTTTACAAAAACTTAACATTCGCGGGCCGGCCAGAAAGTTAACATAAAGTTAACTCACCAGTTGCCACGTTCTACAACCTCTTCTGTCATAGCATAATCAATCAAGCACGCTTTACCATGACGAATACCCCAATTATAATGATGAATATCCCTATCAAATTCATATACCCAATTCAATTCATCATTAGTAAGATATTGATTGATTTCACCCTTGTGATGCTTCGGCCCAATATTGCGGATTCGCGGCATAATACTAAATACTTGCCCATAAACTACAATGAGAGAAGTTTCCGCAAGCAGATAATCATAACCCTTAGACTTTGCATAAAGATAAGCATTATATTCATCTTTACAACCACCAATGTCTCTCACACAATCTTCATCATAGTCCCATTTTATAACATAGTCCGAAGTGATAAGAGCAATTCGCGCCGCACCGTACATAACTTCTACCTTGCGGCTATGATCGCGATTATAATTATCTATTGCTTCTTCTACCATACACGGTTCAATAAGATAATTCTCAATGTAGGAAAAAACAGAGTGGATAAACCGAGAAGCGCGCACACGATAATCAGATTTCATTTTGGTTTCTCCCTTCGCTTTTCTATATATAGTATATATCTATTCTCCTACAATGTCAAGTTAAGTTTATGTTAACTTCGGGCCGGGTGATTATTAATTTCATTTTAAGTTATTACCGGCCCGCCAATGTTAAATCCAGGTTAATTATCCCAATAAATACTTGACATTTCATTCGGATTCTGCTATACTATTATTGTTGAGAGGGCAGGAAACAGGTTCCTGAATCCGTTCGAGTCGGAAGTCATCAAGACTGTGAAAGTGGATAACTTTGAGTTCAACTCTCACTCTCTTAACAAACTCTTAACTTGACATTTGATAGTGTTTCTGCTATAATAAAAGTGTCAAGAGGGCAAGGGACGGACAGTAAAGGATGGGTGACCAATCTACTTAGTTAGAGAGCGGCTAAGCCACAAGTCCCATGGTGACGCCGCGAATGGTTAACAAACTCTTAACTTGACATTATAGCCGATTGGTGCTATAATAAATACATCAAAGGGAAGGAAAACCCACCAAACCAGAAAGGGAAAACACTATGAAGAAGAACACCATCTCCGCTCTGTATAACTACTTCGTGAACTCCGACGACACCATCGACCTGTCCGCCGTGGTTGAGGACATCCGCGCCGAGTATGAGCGCACCGTTGCCAAGTCTGCGGCGAAGGCTAACGCCTACGATGCCGCAAAGCCCATCGTGTTCGGTGTGATGACCGAGCCGATGACGGTCAAGGAGATTTTCGCCAAGTGCGAGAACGACCTGCCTGATGGCTTCACCGCGCACAAAATTCAGTATGCTCTACTGAACTACTGGCGCGATGAGGTTGTCAAGATTGACAACGGCAAGTCCGCTTTCACCTACATGGTGAAGTAAGACTAACCGCCCTTCGGGGCGGTTATTTTTTTACATTTCATTTTATTAAGTTTTTGTTAATTTTCAGGCCGGGCGCGGAGTTAACAATCATTTAACTTGACCCCTGGATGCTTTTGGTGTATACTATATATAGAAAGTTGAGAGGAGATAAAACAAATGGGTAATTTCTATGGCGGCAATATGTTCAAGAACTATGTTAATGCGGTAATTAAGTTTGGAACCAATCAGGATAAAACCCCCTCTTCGCGTTTGAGTTCTTTGCGGCAGGAACACACCAATTTTGAACTTAATTATTATTTGGAGCTTCCTAATGATACTAAGGCAATTCGTGAAGGGGTAGAACACCACGTTAAAATGATGATAGAACGCCACTATCCTGAACTTACCCATATTGGTAATGACCATTTTTCCTTTAAAACTAACAAAGAAGAACACAAAGCACGGGTTGACTTTTATCTGCGTGAAGGTTTCCGTTTTGCTATGGAATATTGCGATATGTTTGGAATTGAATATGGGCAATTAGTTGTTCCTAACTATCGCAAAGCGGGCGTTCATTATAAATCTAAAAGCAATAAGAAAAAAACCACTTCCAAAAAAGATCCTTTTATTGAAGCCCTTAAAAAACTTGAATTAACTAAAAGGGAGAACGAATGGTTGGCTAATGAATGTAATATTAAGTTAACTTAAAGTTAACACTTCTCCCGGCCCGCGAATTAACAAAATCTTAACTTGACTTTCAGCCCTTGTAGATATATAATATATACAGAAATTAGGAAAGGAACTAACCGAAATGATTCTTAACATTACTGACCGCTACATTCTGATTCTTGACGTTGAAACCGCAAACGATACCACAGACGCTATCGTTTATGACATCGGCTTTATGCTGATTGACCTTTACACAAACGCAATCTGCGAACAAGGTTCATTCGTAATTCGTGATACTTTTGTCTATGAGCGCGAATTGGTAAAGATTGCCTACTATGGTGATAAGATTCCTGAATATATCGCAGACATCCAAAAAGGCAAGCGTCAAATGGTGGACTTTCTGACGGCAAGGCGTCATATTCTTAACATAATGGCAAAATATGACTGCCATACGGTTGCAGCATACAATTGTAATTTTGATCGCAATGCGTTAAACACTACGCTTCGTTTCTTAACGAAATCTAAATATCGTTACTTCTTCCCTTACTCTACTAATTTTGTATGTATTTGGAATATGGCTTGTGATAGCATCTGCCAAACCAGCGAATATAAAACGTTCGCCGAAACTAACCGCCACTTTTCAAATCACGGCAAGAACTATCGCGCCACCGCCGAGACTGTTTACTCTTTCTTAACAAATGATCCTAACTTCCACGAAGAACACAAAGGTTATGATGATGTTAAGATTGAAAAGGAAATTATGGAAAAGTGTCTGGAATATGACAAAAATTTTAAAGGAATTAAGCGAAATTGTTGGCAAAAAGTAAAACGGGGAGCGCTTGCTCTCCGTTAATTCTTTGTTAATTTTCGGGCCGGCCCGATATTTTACATATAATTAACTTGACTTCTTTCTTGAATTTTGATATACTATATATAGAAAAAGAACGGAGGACATCAAAATGATGAATTACACCAAGGAGCAGGAAAAGGCTATCAATGATTATCTGGCGGAATGTATCAAGAATAATTATCATTGTCAACATTGCACGAAGAATGACAACGGTTTTTGCTTCTTTGCTTTTCCGTGTTTCATCAATGATATGATGTGCTTTGATGATGGTGATGATGATTGTCCTTGTTCTGCGTGTTATGACGATAGTTGTAAAAATTGTACGAAAGGAGATTTATTTTATGACTGTTAAGGAATTGATTAGAGAACTTCAAAATGTGCCCGAAGATGCTATTGTACTCGCAGACCACCATCTACATGGTCTCTATGAAGTTGTAGAGAGGATTGAGTATAACGACCCTCAAAATATAATTTACTTTTGGGGCAATGAAATTTACGACCCGAAGATTATGAGAAGAATATTCCCGACGACGTAGATGAAACTAACTACGACCCCTATTGCGGTTGCGATATGTTTGAAATTGATGAGATGTGGTAATTAACCACATCTTAACAACTGGCCGGCCCCCGTTTAACAGAATCTTAACTTGACTTCCGCATGCAAATCGTATATACTATATATAGGAAGTGAGGGAATTAGATTATGAATAGATATTGGAGTCTTTGTCCCAAATGTCATCAGGGTGCACTATGGGTAGAAAGAAACAAACAGCCTAAATATCCTAAAATTTATTATTGTAAGGAATGTAAAATTAAGTTTATTGTAAAAGAAGTTAAAGAAATCTTAACTTGACTTCTAACTCCTGATATGCTATAATAATTCCAGAAAGTGAGGGACACCAAATGGATAAGAAAAATCAAAACCGTGAAACTTGGGTTGGTTATCGTCCTAGCGTCATTCCCGCGAAGAAAAAGAACAAAAAGCACGACCGCAAAGAGGGCAAGCAGATTTGCCGCAATGCTATGAAGGGAGAAAAAGAATAATGCACGTATACGTAGTAACTTATGAGGATAGCGCGCAGTCTCGTTATTTTCTCAACGGTGTTTATGGCGTATTCTCCACTTGGGAAAAAGCGCAGTATGCAGTCTTTGAATATATCGCCAAGTGGGAAGATACCCTTTTTGATACCGATACCGAACCAACTACTATGCTTTTCTTTACAAAGCAAGGCAGTTGGAAAATAGAACACGCAAAAGTGGATGACACGGGATTATAAAATCCGTGTTAACCCGCCCGGCCCCGAGATTTAACAAACTTTTTACTTGACTTTTCTTGGAATTTGTGCTATAATAAATATAGAAAGTGAAAGGAGAAAACAATATGATTTACAAGGTATGGATTAATTTTTCGGGTTGTGAACGATATGAAATTGAGGCTAATAGTCCCGACGAAGCCCGCGACATAGCAATTGAACAGGCAGATATACACGATTGTTTAGAATGGGATTTTGAAGCAGAAATTGAATAACGAAAATTTAACTTGACTTCTCCCGCAGAATCTGCTATAATAATTCCAGAAGGTGAAGGAAAACACCACAAACCAGAAAGGACTAACGCCCATGAGTAAGGCATCTCTTGAAACCGAAATCCGCAACCGCGTCCTCCAAACCATCATTGACGCCGTGAATCCCATCAGCGATATTCTTCCGATTAGCGCAAGCGAACTTGCTCTCCCTGTTGTGGACAGCGAAGGTAACGAAAAGTTTGCCGTTATCAAAGTCAGCATCCCGCGCGGTGAGCGCAACGGCGAGGGCGGTTACATCCCCTTTGACGGCTATGCCGCCGCCGATGATTGGAAGTTGACGCTTGCCGACCGCGCCGATAAGGCGGCAAAGCGCAAAGAGAAAGCGGAGCGCGCCGAAAAGGAAAAGGAGCGCAAGCGTGCCGCGCGCAAGGTCGTAAAAGACCTTAACACCGTGGGTTTTAAGGCTCTCGTCTCCCAGCCGATAACAGAGGATGAATAATCCTCTGTTATTTTTGTGTTAATTTTCAGGCCGGCCTGTTATTTAACATAAACTTAACTTGACTTCATACTTGAATTGGTATATACTATATATAGAAAAAGAAAGGAGATTTCATTTATGAACCGTGAAGAAAGAATCCAGCGTTTGCGTGACCATGGCTATCCCATTATTCACCTGTTCGGGAATTGGTATTGGGGTCGCATCTACTCTAAAAACTATAAAAAGTTTTCTCTGTGGTGGTTCCATCGTTTTGTAGAGCCATTTGTCCAAATTGATGAAGAGCCAATTAAACCGCAAGGTGAATACAGGCTTAACAAATAATTAACTTGATATTCTTCCAAATCCATGCTATAATAAATACATCAAAAGAAAGGGGAATAAACCAATATGTTGAATCCGATTAATGAAATGCGTCGCCTGTCCTCTCGTTCTTATGACGAACTTCTTCGCGTTGCTACTACTAATTATGGCTTTTGCCCTAATGGGGCGCACGTTTCTAAGGTGGAACTTATCACCTATATCGTGACTGTCACCGCAATTCGTGACCAGTTCGCTGATATGATTGCGCATCCGAAAGAGACAACGACTAACCACACCCGTTACCGCATTACTGAAACAGATGGGTCAGAGCACTATCTTCTGCTTACTGATGAACAAGAACGATTCATTAAATGGAATATCGCTCACTGTATTGATTACAGTCGAGATGAAGTTGATATTCTTGAAGATATTGATTGGGAAACTCCGTAAGAAGTTTCCCAATGTTAATTTTATGTTAAGAACCCGCCCGGCCCGCAATGTTAAGAATATGTTAACTCTGCACAAAAACACTTGACTTTGCGTGGAAATTCTGCTATACTATTATTGTTCCAAGGGGAGAGCGAAGCAAGTGTAACGACGTAATCGGCTTTAAATACCTTCCTGCGCACGGAAAAACGAGCCGCTCTCTCGGAACTTAATAAAGAATTAACTTGACAAACGACAAAATTTGATGTATAATAAATACATCAAGAGGGGCGAGAGCAGAGCACCTGCTGATCGGTGAGAGGGGTTCGACTCCCCCTCGCTCCACCAGATTATAACAGAATCTTAACTTGACAAATGGTTGAGAATCTGATATAATAAATACATCAAGAGGACAAGGAAAAGTCCTAAAAACCAGAAAGGGATTTACTATGAAGATGACTAAGAATGTTGCTCTGACCACCGCTCTGACCTTCATCCCCGCCGAGCAGACCGAAGTCCGCGAAACCCTGACCGCTATGATTGAGCAGCTTTCCAAGCCGCGCAAGGTGAGCGACGAAGCCAAGGCTAAGGCCAAGGCTAAGCGCGCGGATACGCGTGCCGCTCTGATGGCGCAGGTTCTCCCCATCCTGCGGGATGCTCTGACCATTGGCGGCACCGCCAAGGAAATCTTTGAGCGTTGCGTCGATGCGCTCCCCGAAGATTTCACCAGCGCCAAGGTGCAGTATATTCTGCTCCACGAACTGGCGGATGAAGTCATAAAGACCGAAACCAAGGGGAAGGCTAACACCTACACCCTGCGGTAAAATAGAGGGCGAAAGCCCTCTATTAATTTTATGTTAAAAATCGGGCCGGGCCCGTAGTTAACAAAATCTTTATTTGACTTCTCTCAAATATTGGAGTATAATATATATAGAAAAAAGAAAGGGGATACCGATTATGGCTATCAACATTCGTCACACTTACAGCACCCACGTTGAAATTTGCTACTACACCGAAGGCGGTTACACCTTGCATTGCCGCATTTGTGGACAGATGGACGACATCGCCGAACAGGTTTGCGAAGTTTTGGTTAAGCATAACTTTGCTTATGCCGACGTTTGCTCCGCCGAAACTGGCGAAGTTCTGATGATTATTGAGCGGACTTAACGTCCGCTTAACAATCTTGCCCGGCCCGCTTTGTTAAGTTTTTGTAAACCTATTGACTTTGCCTGGATTTTCTGCTATACTATATATGTCAGGAGGGGAAAGGAAATGAAAGCACTCTACAAGCGCATTGACCGCGAAACCGCCGCGTGGGATTTAGACGCAGGTTGCCGCCGCTTTATCTCCAATAATAAGAATCAGCGCAATCTCCGTCGCAAACTTCGCCGCATGGCAAGAAAGAAAATTAACCGATTCTTTACTTGACAAACCCTGAACTCCGTGATATAATATAATCAAGAAGTGAAGGAAAACACTTACAAACCAGAAAGGGTATTCACTATGAAGATTTCCAAGGCTGTCGTCGATTCCAACATCCGCTCCGCTATCTTCTCCGCTCTGAACGTCGCCAACATCGAAGGTTTTCACAAGATTAACGACCGCCAGTATGGTTGCATCATTGAAGATGTCAACGGCGAACGCCGTTACGCCCGCGTGGGTGTCATCGTCGCCGAGCAGCGCGAGGACATGACCGCCGATGAACTGATGGCGTCCGAAATCGCGGATTACAACGCGAAGCAGGAAGCCAAGGCGAAGCGTGCCGCCGAACGCGCCGAAAAGGCAGCGAAGGATAAGGCGAAGCGCGAAGCCGCCAAGAAGGAAAAGGAAAAGGAAGGGGAGTGATCCCCTTCCTTCCGAAGGTTAAATGTATGTTAATTTTCGGGCCGGGCCAGAACTTAACCGAATCTTAATTTGACTTTTCTATCCGCTAGGAGTATACTATATACAGAAAGAAACGAAAGGGGACTTCACAGTGGGTGTTTACATCGTAACTACCAATTACTTCATGAATGGCTTTTTCGGCGTCTACACTACCGTCAAGCGTGCGCGTATTGCGATTGAGCGGTATCTTGCGGATGATGGTGATATCATTGCGTTTGAAGATGTAGATAATTATACCTATACTTTCACCACTCGCGACGGCGCACAGTTCAGCGCAGAAATTATGTGGGATGAGATTGACGAGGAATTTGAGGAGGATGAATAATTTATGAAGTGCCCTAATTGTGGAAAAGTCCTTGAAGATATTACCTTCTTGGAATTTGAAGAATATGATGGCAAAGTTTATGCTTCATATGAAGCGCATTGTCATGACTGCGAATGTGATTGGCATTGGGAAGATGTATATGAATATACTGAAACTACTATCCCCTATCAGATCAATCCAAACGACCATCTCTAATGGTCGTTAATTTTATGTTAAGCAATGGGCCGGCCAGCAACTTTACATAAACTTTACCCAAACTCTGTTGCTTCTTAACAGCCAAATATGGTATTATATATATACAAGAAACGAAAGGGGAACACACCTAATGAAGTTCATCATCGAAGTTGCTCTGTCCGTTTGGCTCACCTCGTCCCTGTTTATGCTTTGGTTCTGGGGCACCACCTTCTTTACGACCTTTTTCCGCGATGGCAAGGTTTTGCTGATGCCGTTTGGTCAGTTCCTTTACATCCATTTCTGTCCCATTGTCCATACCATTAAGTGCTTCAAAATCATGCGGCGATACGCCGAGTTAAAAGCACAGGCAGCAAAACGCGGAGTGTAAACTCCGCGTTAATTTTTCGCCCGGGCACTTGTGTAAATTCTATGTTAAGGAATTGTCCGGCCCGAAATTTAACAAAAAGTCAACATAAACACTCGCACAAACTTAACACTACTATGGTATAATATCGGGGGAGGCACCAGTTAGTCACAACTAACTCTAATTAGCCAGGACTAACCATTTTTTTCGGACTTCGGACTTCCCCTCTTCAGTATAGCACACTTTGTGTTAAGAATCAAGCATTTTTGTTATTAAGTTTAAGTTAAGGTTTCACTTTAGCATGGTAACATGATAGCACTTTAGTATGGTAAATCCCTAAAGTCCTACTATTTGACTATACTATAAATTTATGTTATAATTATTTTAGAAAGGATAAGGAGGAGTTATATTGAGTGGCAAGCTGGAAACGGGCCTGCTAGATGACAAGCTGGAGATCCGGCTAGCTGGAACCAACACCACGCAAGCTGGAAATTCCCGGCCTGGTAGACGAGCTGGAAAGCTGGAAATTTTACCAATCAAACTACAAGCTGGAAATTCCTGGCCAGCTGGAAATTATTCAGAAGCTGGAAAAATTTTTTAAAAAAAATATCCCATTTTAGTATAGCATAAATTATTTATTTTGTCAAATAAATAATTATTTTTTATTTTAAAATAAAATTTTTTTATTTATTAAAATAATTTAAAATAATTTAAAAATAATTAAAATACTTTTCTTTTGAGAAAATAAAAAAGGAGGCACGAAAAAAATGTATTGTTTTGAAATTATAAAACAGCCATTTGGTGATTCAATAGTAAGTGGTTTTATTAAACCTGATACGCAAGGTATAGGTATAAAAAATAAAAAGCTATATAAATGTTATTCTAATGAATTTGTCCATGACTGGATTAATGCTTGGAACATTGATACTAAACCAGAAAATTTTGGTTTTCAATATATACTTGATACTTCCGATTTTGACTGGTATATTAATCTAAAAGAAGGTGTAATAGAATGAAAGAAGGATTACATCTATCCGATGCCCTGGCTTTAAAAAAACCACAATATCAACGTGGGCGTCTTAATCTTTTAGTAGCGCAAACTGGCCAGGGCAAAACAACCGCCGCAGTCCATACTATTCCAGAACAGTTAGGCATTCAGCCGCAACGCTGCCTAATCCTCATTGATACCACAATGGGTGAAGAAGAGAAGATAGCACTTGACGAATGTCAAATGTGGGGCGAAAAACTGGATAAACCCTACATTCTCAATTATCAAAAATTCGCCGCGATGGTCAAGCGCGGCGAAATTATAGCATCAATGTTTGATTATATCGCATGTGATGAAATTCATAATCTAATTAAATACGTAAGAATAGATGAAGCTAACATCTGGCGTCGTAATCCAGAAAGCGACCGAGATGTTATTTGTTTACTGCTCGCGCACGAATCACTTTCTTATGTAGCCATAGATACTCTTCTTCACTGGGCAGAATTACAGGGCATTTGGTGGTTTGGTCTTACAGCCACCGCAGACAATCTAGAAAAATGGCCACGATTGAAATCTTATATCAATGAAATCCAAATCCAAGAACAGTTAATGGCCTATGAAGTATTTCAGAAATACTCTTATACCAATGTTCACACATTACTTGCCGCAAACCCTGAAGTTAAACGTCTTATTTTCGCGCCCACCATAGAACTCGCAGAGCAATTCGCGCGCGAAATTAAAGAAAATACTGGACGTAAAGTAATGTGTATCTGGTCTAAACATTCAACAAAAACCTTGTCCGGGGGACAGTTAGATACAATTCAGTATTTACAACAACAACATGCCTACCCACAAGATATAGATGACATTATAGCTACTGAAGCTTACGCTACAGGTTGGAACCTAATAGATGATAATGTTCAAATTGTAATAGTCCATAGCGGGAATAAAGACATTCAAATTCAATTTCCTGGACGCAAACGTGGAGACTGGCAAATACAATATAACTATGATAGCCAAGCTGCAACAAATGAAAAACGTATTACTCGCAAACAGCTGGCCAGAGAAGAAGTAGCTAACACAAAATGGAATTTACCCATTAGGTATCTAAACAGACGATTAACTAAAGAAGATAAAGAACAACTCATTAAAGAAATAGGGTATCCCAAGAAATGGACTTCACTTAAAAAAGATTTGGAACCATTTTATACAATTACACAAACTGGAACAGGAATAAACTATGGACATATAATTTCAGAAAAGTCAAATATTTAACTGGTAGTAAAAATCACTTGAAAAAAATTGGGTCCGGGGTTGTCTATATACACCCCCGGACTCGTTTTTTTTCAAGTCTTTAAATGGTAGTGTTTGCTTGATTTTCAAGTAAAAATTATTTTTTAATTTTAATAGTCAAATATTTGACAAAAGTGAAAATTTGGCGCACTACTCTATACTATACCTTCCACTTTACCCTACCCTACACCACCCTACCGAAATTTTTCCTATCAAATTTTTGTGCCCTACCAATCGCCCCATCCTACCCATTATATACTACATACCTACCTTCCTTTCCTATCTTTTGTTTACTAGGATGTATTGTTCTTGAAACCCTTCCACTTTTGTTTTCTTCCATTTAGAAAGAGTTCTCGCGGCTTTGTATATTTTGTATAAAATGATTTATTCAAAGTTTACAATTACGCTTTATGCGGCCGTCGCGCAAAGCGCTCCGGCTCGTGGTTCCAACTTTTTCGCTGCGCGAAAAAGTTGAAACCCACGGAAAGAAAAAATTGACTTATTGTATAATTTATTGTATAATAAAAGAAAAAAAGGAGGACTATAATTATGCCTTTCAATGCACAAGCAATTGCATACATTACCAAACGATACAACACCAATATGCTTACTATCTGGGAACGATTAATAAAGAACATTGAATGGATAGCATACCAAGGATACGATTACTATATCCTTAGTCCACAAGAAAGTCAATACATACATAAGTTGAGTGAATATGGGTTTAAAGTTACTTATAATGAGGTTACACAACAATATGCTGTGACATGGAATAAGTGTAGTTGAAATTTCAATTCCATTTTTAGAATTGGAATTTCATTTTTATTTTTTTCTTTAATGTATAGTTGGAATTTCATTTTCATTCTCCCTAAAACATGCAGTTAGAATTTCAATTTCATTTTCTCCCGCAATTTCATTTTACAATTTCATTTTCATATGACCCAAAACCTTACCCCTACAATTTCATTTTCAAAATCCCTGTAACCTACTCGCCACAATTTCATTTTCATTTTTCCCATAATGGTGAAGTTGGAATTTCATTTTCATTTATCCTTTAATGTGCGGCCGCAAGTCCTATGTTTGACTTTCCCGAAATTTCATGGTATAATAAAGAAAAATGGAGGTAGGTACGAATGGAAAACGGTGTGATAAAATTTACCGCAGAAGGTATGCGCAAACTTACTGGCACATCTCAACACGCATTGGAAAATAAAGAATTTGAAAATGTCAAGGATAAAATTATCGCGGTCGCACAACAAGGTCACTACTCCCTGAATATAACCCTGGATTATAATACTACAATTAAGGCTCTTAAAGCGTTAGGGTTTACAGTTGGGTATGCTGACCCTCCAATGGAATTATGCGGCTATGGTGTAATGCCAAGATACTACGAGGTGAGTTGGTTTGACAAATGAATATCCTATTGATGATGAATTTTGGAAATGGTGGAATTCATATTGGGAAAAAATTGACATTTTAGATAATTTCTGCTATAATTATAATATAGAGAAAGAGAAGGAGAACAGTAAAAATGGAGTTACTGAATTTCATGAATACCTACCCCGACTGGAAGACTCTGCTCGCGGCTGAACCTTACTATTTGGATATTCGTTCTGACGAAATTGATGGTATCCAGTATTTTCTGTTGAAGTATAATCAGATTATGTCTGATATGGGTTTGCGCGAAGTCCAGGAAGCTCGTGGTTCTATTTTTCGCCAGAATGACGAGGGTTATTGGGTTTGTGTTTGCCATCCGTTTGACAAGTTCTTTAACTATGGTGAGCAGTATTCTGCGGTTCATGCTATTGATTGGGATACTGCGTCCGTTCAGCAAAAGGTAGATGGTTCTCTTATCAAGATTTGGTGGGACTATGATGGATGGGTAATCTCTACCAATGGAACCATTGATGCATTCAAGGCTGAATGCGGTGATACTACCTATGGTGATTTGGTTCAGAAGGTAATTGACCGCATTCCTGATTTCTTCAAACATCTTGATCGCGACTATACCTATATGTTTGAGCTTACCTCTCCCTACAATCGCATTGTTGTGCGCTATGAGGGTATTAATCTTTGGTATCTTGGTCGGCGCAACATTTTAGATGATACCGAAGATAGTGAGGGTCTGGAACTTGATGGCCTGCTCTACCCGGAAGTGTACCCCCATCATTCTCTTTCTGAATGTGTTGCAGCCGCGCATGAAATGGGTGATGATGAGGAAGGTTATGTTGTTTGTGATGCGGAGTTTCATCGCATTAAGATTAAGGGAGACGAGTATCTCGCTCTTCATAAGATGCGCGGTAATGGCCCACTAACTGTTCTGCGTGTGGTAGAAATGTATCAGCAGGGAACTCTTGATGACTTTGTTGCTTACTATCCGGAGTTTAAGGACTTTACTGATGATGTGGTTCAGCATATTCGCTACTACATTGAAGTGTGTGAGACTGCCTTTAAGGTGGTTAGTAGTGTTGTTGGAGCAATGGGAGAGCGCCGTGATTTTGCTATGTATGCTAATACTTACATGCCTGTCGTGCGTTCTTACCTATATGCGCGGCTAGATGAAAAGGTAAAGGATGGTAGCGATTACCTGATGAATATGCGTGCGCGCACTCTGGCTTCTTACATTATGGCAGAAATGGAAACGACCAAGATTGGAGCAGAAGAAGATGAATGAAATCATAAAAATCCTTATGTGGCGAGACCATATTTCACAGCTTGAAGCAGAAAACCTCGTAGAAGAATGTAGAGAAGAAATTTTTGACGCGGCCGCCCGCGGAAATTATCAAGAGTGTGAAGATATTGTAGCTTCATATTTAGATTTGGAGCCTGATTATCTTGAATATTTGCTATGGTGACAATATGAATATTAAAAACAAAATTATCAAATGGCTTGGTGGCTACACGCAAGACGAACTCATAGAACAAAAGAAAATTGAATTTTGCCGCACAGAAAAACCTATCGCTGTTATTAGTGCGCAGTTCGCAACAGACACACTGGACCATTTAGATGTTGTAAAAAATAACCTTTGTTATCAAGTAGCAGAGTTTATATTTAAGTATAATCTGTTATACTATGATGTTTCACGCAATGAAACAAATGATTGTTATATTGTGCGCGCGAAAGCATATGTGAGGGAACCATAATGAATTTTACAAATGAAGAAGTAAAAGTAATTCGCTCTATTCTTGTTGCCTTTATTCCAATGGCTAAAGAAGCAACGGAGCATGCATTCTTTAATATTGAAAAAGACCCAAATAAGTATTTTCGTTTTCTTGACTGCCAAACCGCTGCTGAAAATATTTTACATAAAATTGAGAGGACAACAGAATTATGATAGCATTAGATAGAGAAATGCCAAAACACTGTTTAGAATGTCCATGTCTTCAAACTATTGTCTTTCCAGATGGTGACGCAGAAATTTGGTTACGTTTTTGCGCGGCTAATGGCTATACATTATATCAAACTACGGCTGAAGAGTATAATACTAGTGAAGAAACAAGACTAAAATGGATACATTTTCCTAAATTTGAGGTATGTCCTTGGATTGAGATTGGAGGAAATTATTAATGACATTACGAAGTTGCCCTGTATGTAATCATAATAATACACATACTTATGAAGAAGGCTTTGCTCGTCGTTATGAGAATAACTTTTGGTTTATAGATGACGTAGAAACATTTATTGAATGTGATATTTGCGGCCATACTGCCTCTGGTTGGAGTGAAGACGAAGCCGCAGAAGAATGGAATACAAAAGAACCTGATGAATGGGAACTAAGGTGGTGGAAAAAGAATTGCGATATATAAAGAAGCCTATTCCTGTTGAAGCAATACAATGGACAGGCGATAACTTCCCAGAAGTGCGTGCATTCATGCATGATGCTCATACTTTTATCACCATGCACAATGAATTAGTTATACCAACACTAGAAGGTGAAATGCGCGCAGCAGTAGGCAGTTATATTGTGCGCGGAATAGAAGGAGAATATTATCCTTGCAGGCAAGATATATTTGAAAAGACTTATGAGCCGGTGAAGGAATAATGGAAGAATTGATTTATCGTCGCGATTGTGATTTGTTTGCTGAATCAATGAATTATGAAGGCGTAATTCGTGATTTGATGGCAGAATATGATTTAACTTGGAAAGCCAATCTTGAAAATAATGATTTTGATGAAGATAAAATCTATGAGTTCGCGCGCGAACTACTACAACGAGCGCAGAATGTAATTGATAGTGCTGATACGGTTACTTATGAAAAGGAAAAGTATGAACCTGGCACTGGTGATACAGTTTTTACTTATGTCCGATATTTAACTTATGAGGAAGACGATGAATAAAATTATTAAAGACTATATTGAGCAAGCTGACTATGATGAAGTTTTTGACATCATGGAGTGCGCGAATAATCGTATTTTAAATCTGGTTGCTGTAAAAGAGAATCCTATGGAATGGTTAATGTATGTTATGAAGGTGGCGGCAGACTATAAGGAACGTTTACATCTTGTGCCCGCGCCGCAAGAACAGTATCGTTGTAATTGTGCGAATAATAATTATGAAGAAATATACAATAACAGATATAATAATTCCAAATAAGGAGAAAGAAATTGTGATTACACACGCAATTTTTATTATAGAAGATTATGTTTACACATTTAGTAAAGAAGCCGACAGGCTACATTTGCGGCAACTGCCGCATGAAACAGCAGGAGATTAAAGACACCTGCTGGTTTTGTGGTTATTTTTTCTCTAATTATGAGGTTGTGTTATTAGAGAATTACAAAGATAAAGAAATTATGGAGTGATATTATGGCTATCACACAATGTATTATTATACGAGAAAATTGTATAAATACATTATATACTCGTTTAAATGCGGCAAAACATTTAGGAAATGTCGCATATAAATTATATACATATTTAGAAGGTTTTCCACAAGGGGAATCTACTTATGATAGATTAAAATTTATGAAAACAGTAGAAACTACTGTTCCTAGCGCGAATAAGGCTTTTGAAGATCTGTTAGAAAAAAATTATTTAGTCAAGAAAAATGATTTTACTTATTACTTTTTTGAAGAACCGAAAGAAAGTGTAGAAAGTTTCTATTAATCTGGTAACATCTATACTGAAAGTAAGAAAAGTTAATCATAATTCTGAAAGAAAGAAGCGAAAACTGTTCTACTTCTATTCGCAGAGAGCAAAGCGCACTGCGACCGCGAGGAGAGAGGAAAGGTTGCTAACAGGAATATTTTAGGAAAGGTATTAGGAATCGCGGCAAAGCCGCGAATTTTTGGAGAATAAAAATATTTGACAAAATCCCCAATTTCTGCTATAATTATTATAGTAAAGAGAGAGGGGATTAACTTATTATGAGTAAGTTATGTTGTATTTGCGGCCGCGAGATTAAGGAACACGAGCCCTATTACTGCGTTGCTCCTAACACTTTCACTTGTTTTAATGATGAGTGCCACGCAAAATATCATTGGGATTTACTTACTGCTAGATATATGGTGCCTGGACAACATGAATATTTTGTTGTAAATAATAAACTTTATCAAATCGGTCCTAATAATAGTAAAACACGAGGAATGGGCGGTCGTTTTTACGCAATACAATTTGAAGATGGATTTGCTACGAGCACTCGTTCTCTTTGGTTTATAGCTGATATCCCAAAATCCAAACGTAAGATTTTTAAGCAAAATGCGCACTTCATTCAGAAAGGAGAATGCGGAGATTATGCCTGAATTTGTTATGACAATAGGTATTAGTGGCAGCGGTAAGAGCCGTTGGTGTTATAACCAGCATAACATTACTACTGATATAGTGGTAGATTCTGATGAAATAAGAAGAGAGCTGTGGGAAGATGCTAATGACCAGCAGAATCCTGATATGGTGTTCAGTGAAATGTTCGTGCGCACCAAGTCTGCTCTTTCTCATAATATCAATGTTTTTTATTGTGCTACTAATCTTGCTATGAGGTATCGTATCCACACTCTCAATCAAATTAAGCATCGTTTTCCTGATGTTAAGTGCCGTGCCGTTGTATTTAATACCCCTCTTTCCATTTGTAAGGAATGGAATAAGAAGCGCGAGCGTCAGGTGCCTGACTGGCTTTTTGAACGGCAGATGAAGTCTTTCCAGATACCTGTATATAACGAGGGATGGGATGTAATTGAAATTGTTACTCCCGCAGAATATGATGTTAAAAAATTTGCAGAAAATATGTGGAATGATGTGCGCGCGGCAGGCTCACAAGATAATCCGCACCACACTCTTACCTTATATGAGCATTTGCTTGATTGTATTAATAAGGTAAATGTTAGTGGTTTATCTAATGACGAACAGGTAAATATGTATGCTGCGGCCGGCATACATGATATTGGTAAGGCTTATACCCGTAGTTATGATAATAACGGCGTGGCACACTACTATTCTCATGATAACTACGGTGCGTTTCTTGCTATGAATATGAAGTTGCCTATTGAAATTATTCAATTGGTTTGCTATCATATGCGTCCTTACGATTCAAATTCTGTTCCAACTTGGAAAAAGCGTTTGGGTGAAGATTTATGGAAGAAGATTCTTATTTTACACGACGCAGATGAAAGGAGTCATTAATTTATGAAATATTACAGCCGCGAAATTCTTGAACAGTATCTTAAAGATACTCGTTTAAATGAGATTTTAGATATTATAGATGAAACCGAGCCATCTATTACGGAAGATAAAACAGTCCCCGCAAGTATCAATGTATGTTTCTGTCACGATTGTCCTTTATTTGATATAAATGGTATTCAGCCTGACCCCGGTATTATTCATGGCCGATGCCTTCGTTTTTCAGATGAATATGTACCTTACTATGTTCGTGTAGATGACGCAGATTTCTGTAACGAGGATAAAAAATGAATTATTATAGTGAAACAGATTTAAATTCTGTTCTTGACATACGTGATAGGAGAGTTATTCAAAAGAAATTTACTCCCATCAATATACGATTTTGCCGCGATTGTCCTATGTTTGAGAAGCATTATTGGCAGAAAAATCCTTCTTTAGAAACAGGGTGGTGTCGTCGGATGTCTTATTATCGGACATATGATGATGAAACGCCTTATTATGTTTACGTCAATGAAAATAGTTTTTGTAACGAGGATGATATAGAGGATGAATATTAGCTTTTTGGTAATATTATTTATCATATTCTTTGTAATTTATGAATCTACCCATGATGGTACATGGCCGGGAGGTCGTGTGTAATGGTAGTACTATCAAACAAACACCCTGGCATAATGATAATATGTCAGGGTTGTGGTGGTGTTTTAGCTAATATACAAAAGAGCGATGTTTATGGCGCTAATTTAGTATATTGCCCTCTATGTAGGCACGCAAATGAAATAGAATATGATAAGAACTATGATGGAATCGTCAAGGAGGAAGAAAAAAATGTATAATCCAGATTATATTAATTGGGGTCCCACTGGATGGACTTGTCCTAAATGCGGACGTGTATATGCGCCATCTCAACCTACATGCTTATATTGTAATGATAAACGAGTAATTTATGCTACAAAAACAATACCAGAATGGATTTATAGAGAAAATACAGGTACTGGAACAGTAATTGATGATTGGTGGAATCATCCAACATCAATATCTTGGGAAGATATGGTACGAAGAACAGGTTTATTAGAGGACGAATAGGATGATTATTTCTGCGGCATGTTATGGATTTATAAATGATGATTGGGTAGTAATACCTGTTCATCGTCATTCTGATTTCTTTGAAATAATGAAAGCTTTGAAATGTAAATATGATAAAAATACAATTAAACAATGTTTTATAGATTGGGATGCAACTACTAAAAGAAAAACGATAGTTTCGCGCGAAGAAGCGGCTAAAATTGCTTTTGCATGCGGGCAAATACTAGATGATAAAGAACAATTATTTAGCGAAGACCT
>JAZQHA010000218.1:0-22023 GCA_045540315.1 Acutalibacteraceae bacterium
GTTACCCGACCTACTCCCTTAGCAGGGGAGCCCCTTCACCACTTGGGTATTCCTCCAGATAAGCATTTCCCTCAGAGCCCAGACTTAACCGCTATTTCCTTTTCACAGTTTTGGACAATATAAACTTTTCGCTGTTTACAAAGTGACATATATACACCCAAACTTAAATACCAAACAATCCCATCTGCGCAAGCACCAAAAAACTTGTGAAAAACTAGCGGCAATGGCGGAGGGGAAGGGATTCGAACCCTTGGTCCCTTGCGGGATCACTAGTTTTCAAGACTAGCTCCTTAAACCACTCGGACACCCCTCCAGAGCCATCTTAATTAGACACATTAAATAGGATATCACATTGTTTTTTTTTTGTCAACGCAAAATAATATATCTTTTTATCGAAAAATGTTGAAAATCTTTCACGCTGGTATTATAATAAGAATCGCGGTGAAAAATATTCACCCAAAGTTGGCAAAGGAGAATCTTAATATGACTTGCATTACTAATATCTACAAGAAAAAATACTCTGATATAGCAGATATTCAACGAAAAAATAATGTATATTACAATTTAGTCAAGACCGTCTCGGACAACCTAACTTACTTTGGTATAGAAGTGATTTTGAAAAATGAACAGGCAAATCCAGAAAAAGCTTTATTTCAAGGTGTGTCAGAGTCTGAAAAAAATGTTAGAGATATCTTGAAATTCCTTTATGAAAATTCTATTAAGCCGGAAACTTCGGTGGAAATCATTAGCGATTTAGTTGCGACTTTGGAATATAGTTAAATTAATTGAAATTTTTAGGGAGTGCCCTGCTTAAATCCCTCAGCAGCGCCGCCGCGAGGCGCCGAATGCCTTTTAGGGCATTCGGCCGGCCAAAAGCCAAACGAAGTTGGCTTTTGGACCACAACGAAAATAAATTTTTATTTTCGTTGGCCTCGCGGCTCCAGCAGTAAGCCTTGAAAAAGATATCAAATAGGGCACTCCCATTTTTATAGAGATACTGCCTTCTATCAAAAATGTATGCTACACTACTATATCCTAAAACATGTATTCTAGAACCGGTCTGCGTTTTCTTGCATATTTTTGACGAGTTTACTTTTTTTTCGTGATTTACTGTCTACTTCTTTTTTTAAATAATCTAAAATATCACTTTGAGCTTCGTTCGGCAAAGCACGATATAGGCTAATTACAGCCTTTTCATTCTTACTAAGTTCATATATATAATCGGAATTTTTTAAATCGTAATCGCAGTATAAGTCGTGGCTAAAATCTTGTAATCGAAACTGTCTTTCTCTTTCCTCATTTTCAAGCATTTCGGCAAATGATACATTGAAAATTTTTGCAAGTTTGGAGAGAGTCTTTATATCTGGCGTTGTTTTTCCTGTTTCGTAATAAGTGTATGTGGAGCGTTCAATGCTTAGGGCATTTGCGACTTGCTGTTGCGTATATCCACTATTTTCGCGAAGTTTTTTTAAAGTTTGAGATAGCATGTTATTTCACCTTTACCCAAATGTGTGTAATAAAATTTTTGTGTTAAGAGCGTTTTTTTAATGTTACAAAAAAAGACAAATTATTACTGGGTTTGGTGATTAATTTTCACCATGAGCGCGTTTTTAAAATTTTATAATTTCAATATTGCATCAATGATAAAATTATGATATACTAATTTTATTCTATTATTCGTTATTTTTGAGAGTGGGTTATCCCGCTCTCTTGTTTGTATTGAGGTGAATTTGTATTGAATAAAAAAAGTCACGGGCATAATATCGTTAGCGCTGTTTGGCAGTTGGCTGAGCCTATCGCGCAAAGTTTAGAGCTTGATATTTGGGATGTAAAATTCGTCAAAGAAGGTTCTGACTACTTCTTGCGAGTATTTATCGACAGCAAAAATGGCATCACGATTGAGGACTGTGAAAAAATGAGTCGAGCTATTGATAAGCCCCTCGACGAACTGGATCCAATATCTCAGAATTATTGCTTGGAAGTTTGCTCACCGGGACTTAATCGAGAGTTGACGCGCGATGAGCACTTAGAAAAAAATATTGGAGAGAAAATTATTATACGGCTTATTCGTCCGCTGAACGATGGAACTAAACAATTCAACGCCGTGCTCATATCCTTTAGTAAAGAAGAACTAATAGTCTCGCAAGGCGACAATGTCAACAACCTTAGCATTTCACGCAAGAATATCGCATTTGTGAAACTTGATGATTTTGATAATTAAAATTGGAGGTAATATAAAATGAAAAATAAAGAATTATTTGAGGCCCTCGTGCTTCTCGAAGAAGAAAGGGGTATTTCAATTGATTTCATGCTAGATAAAATTAAAAAAGCTATCGTTACGGCCTGCAAAAATAGCTATAACGGTAACGACGACGCAATAATTAATATAGATGAGAAAAAAGGTAAGTTTGAAGTCCACCTGAGAAAAACCGTTGTTGAGGAAGTATCAGATACTGGTCGAGAAATTTCCTTAACAGACGCTAGATGCATAAATCCAAATACGGACGTCGGTGAGCAGGTTGCAATAAAGTTAGATACAAAGGAGTTTGGCAGAATTGCAGCTCAAACCGCTAGAAATATTATTCGACAAGGAATTAGAGATGGCGAGCGTGGCTTGATGCTCCAAGAATTTGAGAACAAGCGCCAAGAACTGGTTTCCGCGGTAGTAGAGAAAATTGATCCGCGTTCTGGCTCCGCTACGTTAAAAATCGGTAAGGCTGAGGCATTTTTGCCACGAGGCGAGCAACTTGTAACAGATAACTTCCGCGAGGGTGACCACATTAAGGTGTATATTGCTGACGTTAAAGAAGGCGATAAAGGCCCATGGGCGATGATATCCAGGACACATCCCGATATGGTAAAAAGAATGTTTGAGGCACAGGTACCGGAAATATACGATGGAACCGTGGAGGTTAAAAGCATAGCGAGGGAAGCTGGTGCGAGAACTAAAATGGCAGTACTAAGTCACGATAAAAATGTCGATGCGGTTGGCTCGTGCATCGGACCGCGTGGTGCTCGCGTAAATACTATCATCGAGGAGCTCGGCGGAGAAAAAATTGACCTCGTTGAATATAATGACGACCCGACTGTATTTATCGCTGCAGCACTCGCTCCAGCAGAGGTGCGTCTTGTAAATATTCACCCCGATGAAGATAACGTTTGTACCGTTATTGTACCGAATAATCAACTTTCATTGGCTATCGGTAACAAAGGACAAAATGCTCGTTTAGCCGCTAAATTAACCGGTTGGAAAATCGATATAAAGCCAGAAAACGAGACTCTATAAATTAAAGTTGTTTAAATTCGTACGTTTAGAAAGAGGTGCTTCACAATGCCTAATAAACACGTTCCATTGCGTATGTGTATGGCTTGCAACGAGATGAAGGATAAAAAAGAGCTCATTCGGCTCGTGAAAACAAAAAAAGATGACGGTAGTATCGAGATTAGTCTTGATAGCACGTTTAAGGCCTCAGGAAGAGGTGCATACTTGTGCAAGAGCCTCGATTGCTTAAAGAAAATTCGCAAGTCTAGACGTATTGATAGAGTTTTTTCTCACAAAGTACCGGATGAAATCTATGACCAACTCGAGGAGGCTATTACCCTTGGATGCGAACAAAAATAAAATACTATCTCTTCTAGGTCTTTGTAAGAAATCCGGGAATTTATCTATGGGATTCGATGCTTGCATGGAATCGGTAAAACTAAAAAAAACTCAGCTAATTTTAATGACTATGGATTTATCAGACAATACTAAGCAAAAATTTTGTAGCTGCATTGATAGTGCGTTGATTTGTAACACTGATTTATCTATGGATGACATACATAAAACCCTGGGAAAATCGAGCGGAATAATCTCGATTAACGAGACCGGGTTTGCCAAAAAATTTAAGCAGCTTTTGACCATTTGAGAAAATAGGAGGATACCAATATATGTTGATTAAATACAGAGTTCACGAAGTCGCTAAGGACTTTAACACGACCAGCCGAGAGATAATTGAGTTCATCAAGGAGAAAACTGGCGTAGAAAAAAAACACATGACCGCGCTAAATGAGGATGAATTAAACTTAGTTTTTGAACATTACTCGAAAGAAAAACAAGTAGAAAATTTCGATGACTACTTTGCTGGTAAGTTGGACATTAAACCAGAAGAGCCAAAAGAAAAGAAAACAAAAAATGCGGCCTCAAAAACGTCAAAAACGACAAAAACGACTTCAAAAGAAAAGGACGAGACAGTAAAAAAAGAGCCCGCAAAAACCACAAAAACTAAACCTAAAAGTGAAATTGTAGAGAAAACTGCAAAAGAACCTGCCGCTAAAAAAGAAGTTGTCAAAAAGTCTGAGGCTACACCTGCAGCTAAAGAAAAATCTGTTGCAAAGCCGGTTGAAAAGGCACCTTCAGCTGCTAAGGAAAAAACACCTGCTAAGCCGATTGAAAAGACACCTTCAGTCGCTAGGGAAAAAGCACCTGCTAAGCCGATTGAAAAGACACCTTCTGCTGCTAAGGAAAAAACTGTAGCAAAACCATTCGAGAGAAGTGCGCCACCTACTAGGGAAAAGACCTCAGTTAAGCCATTCGAAAGGACAGCTGCGCCCGCAAAACGGCCTCCGCAAGTGACATCTAGAATGCCGATGAATCAGCCAAAGCCGCAATTTAACAAGCCAACTTCAACAGCAACTACAGCCAATCAACCTGTAAAAAAACCTTCCGGCAGAATTATCGATACAAGAGCCGCTCATGTGGATATTGAACGCTACAACGAAAAATATGATCAACTTGCATCGGAGAAAATTAAAACCGAAAATATAGTCCGCAAACAGAAAATTAATCAAAAATCTCAACAGCGTGGTAAGCCAAGAAATTCTCGAAAGGAAACAGAGGCAGAGAGACTTCGCAGAATCGCTATGGAGCGGAAAGCTCGTCCCATTACCGTTTTAATTCCAGAAAATATTACTGTCGGCGAGTTGGCAACTAGACTTAAGGCGACTGCAGCTGAGGTTATCAAAAAGCTCATGATGATGGGCATAATGGCATCGATTAATGATACCATCGACTTCGATACAGCTAGCCTCATCGCTATGGAGTTCCATGCGAAAATCGAAAAAGAGGTCGTCGTTACCATCGAGGAAAGAATTATCGACGACAGCGAGGATACCGATGAAAATCTTGTTCCAAGAGCTCCGGTTGTTGTCGTTATGGGACACGTTGACCACGGTAAAACCTCCCTCTTGGATGCAATTCGGCACGCTGATGTTATCTCAACCGAGGCCGGTGGAATTACTCAACATATCGGTGCGTATCGCGTTAAACTAAACAGCGGAGAAATTACTTTTCTCGATACTCCTGGTCACGAGGCATTCACAACGATGCGTGCACGTGGGGCTCAAATTACGGATATTGCTATTTTGGTCGTTGCTGCAGACGATGGTATAATGCCGCAAACTATCGAGGCTATTAACCATGCAAAGGCTGCTGGCGTATCTATAATTGTAGCGATTAACAAAATGGATAAGCCTGGCGCTAATCCGGATAACGTTAAACAGCAACTCACTGAGCATGAAATTGTGCCGGAAGAATGGGGCGGCGATGTTCCGTGTATTCCTATCTCGGCTAAAAAACAGCAGGGTATCGAAGATTTGCTCGAGATGGTAAATTTGACTGCCGATATGAAAGAGTTAAAAGCAAATCCTGCTCGTGCCGCAAAAGGTACTGTCATTGAGGCAAGACTTGATCGTGGCCGTGGACCTATTGCGACTATCCTTGTGCAAAATGGTACATTGAATGTTGGCGATATTGTTGTTGCTGGAACTGCCGTTGGAAAAGTTCGCGCAATGTTGAATGACCGCGGCGAACGTGTTAAAACAGCTGGACCTTCTGTGCCCGTCGAGATAACTGGTCTTGACTCCGTACCTCAAGGTGGAGATATCTTCAATGCCGTGTCTGACGAGCGATTAGCAAGAGAATTGGTTGAGGAGCGTAAAACTAAACAGAAGGAAGCTCAGTTCAACTCTCAAACCAAAGTTACTCTCGACAACTTATTTGACCAGATGCAAATGGGTGAAGTCAAGGAGCTTAAAATTATTGTTAAGGCCGATGTTCAAGGCTCAGCAGAGGCTGTTCGTCAGTCGCTTGAGAAACTCAGCAACGATGAGGTCCGTGTGCATGTTATTCACTGTGCTGTCGGTGCCGTGAGTGAGTCCGATGTCATGTTGGCAAATGCTTCTAACGCGATTATTGTCGGCTTTAACGTCCGTCCAGACCCCGTGGCCGCCGAAAATGCCGAGAGAAATGGCGTTGACATGCGTCTTTACAGAATTATTTACGACTGTATCGGTGAGATAGGCGCTGCTATGAAAGGCCTTTTGGCTCCGAAGTACAGAGAAGTCCAAATCGGTCGTGCTGAGTGCCGTCAAGTTTATAAAATCTCCAACGTCGGAACTATCTCTGGTAGCTATGTTGTTAGTGGTAAAATTTCCCGCAACGCCGAGATTCGTGTAGTTCGCGATGGTATCGTCGTCGCTGAGGATAAATTGCTTTCTTTGCGTAGGTTTAAAGATGATGTAAAAGAAGTTGCACAAGGTTATGAGTGCGGCATTGGTCTTGAGAAGTTTAATGACATCAAAGAGGGCGACGTTTTCGAAGCCTTCATCATGGAAGAATATCGCGACAACTAAAGACTTATAATAAGAACTAGTAGCTCTTGCCATGTTCGCTTGCGCAGGTCGAGTGCCGCCTTGGTAGGTGTTTTTGACAAGGTTTTGCTTCTGACCTCGTGTCTGCTGCGGGCCGCGAGGCCACCGAAAATAAATATTATTTATTTTCGGTGTAACGCAGAGCTTAAAGCTCTGCGTTTGGCCGAAGGCCCCAAAGGGGCCTTCGGCGCCTCGCGGCGCTCCTTAGGGTTTGATGCAGGCACTCGAAGCGATGTAAGGGCTTTATAGTTAAAGATATAGGAGGCAAAAAGATGTCTGGACATAGAATGGCGAGGATTACAGAAGACATTAAACGAGAGCTGACGGCAATTTTTCGGGAATTGAAAGACCCGAGGGTCACACAGACTCTTGTGAGCATAGTTCGGGTAGAGGTAACAAATGACTTATCGTTTTGCAAGGTATACGTAAGTGCGATAGACGGTCTAGATAGAGCGAACCAGGCTGTTTTAGGGTTAAAATCAGCAAGTGGCTTTATTAAACACGAGCTTGGCTTAAGGTTAGAATTGAGACATGTTCCATCGCTTATTTTTATGGCGACAGATGCTATTGAATACGGCACAGGTATCTCAAAAATGTTAAACGACTTAAAGAGGAGTTAATATATGGAAGTAAGCTTGCTTGACATTGCAACAATTCTTCGGAAACGGGATAATTTTTATATTCTCACGCACAAATCTCCCGATGGCGATACGTTAGGTTCAGCTTTTGCGCTGTGTATGGTTTTGCAAAGGATGGGAAAAAAGGCCAAAGTTTTATGCAGTGATGAAATTCCGGAAAAATATAGCTTTTTATATGAGAATGTTCTTATGCAAAATTTTGAGCCGGAGTATATAATTAGCGTAGATGTAGCCGACTTACAGCTTTTGGGTAGCGGACTTATGGAATACGCAGATAAAATTGACTTGTGTATCGACCATCATCCATCTAATAAACGTTTTGCTAAAAAGTGGTATGTGGAGAGTAATAGTGCTGCGACCGCAGAGATAATTTATGAGCTGATTACAATATTAAATATAAATTTTGATATTGACCTTGCAAACTGCATATACACTGGCATCGCGACTGACACAGGCTGTTTTCGGCACACAAATACTACCGCTCGTACACATAAAATCGCTGCCGATACGATGTTACTCGGAGCTCAGGCGTTCAAGATAAATAAAATTATGTTTGATACAAAAAGTAAGGCAAGACTAAACCTTGAGAAAATTGCTTTTGCAAACATGGAGCTTTTTTGTAACGATAAATGTGCCATTGTAAGTATTCCAAATGAAGAGTTAGTTTCACTGAATGTTTCGGATAGCGATTTTGATGGGATTTCTGCATTGCCTCGACAGGTCGAGGGTGTGCTTGTTGGTGTTTTAATTAAAGAAAAAGAGCCAGGTGTTTTTCGCATCTCGGTACGTACAGATGACACTATTGACGCCTCTAAAATTTGTGAAAGCTTTGGTGGCGGTGGACATAAAAACGCAGCAGGATGTACTTTTGAAGGAACCTTGTCTGATGTGAAAAATAAATTACTTGAGGTTATCTCTGGTGCACTTGGAGTCCGGAAATGAATGGAATTATTGTTATAAACAAGCCAAAAGATTATACCTCTTTCGATGTTGTGGCCGTTATGAGAAAACTTCTGGGCGAAAAAAAAATTGGTCATACGGGTACGTTAGATCCTATGGCTACTGGTGTTTTACCAATTTTAGTTGGCCGAGCTACAAAGTTACAGTCCTTCATTTTGGAGGCAGACAAAGAATACATAGCCACGTTTAAGTTGGGGCTCACTACAGATACGCTAGATACCACCGGTAAAGTTCTTACCTCGGTAATCTCTAAAATTGAAAAAAATACACTCGAAGATGTACTTAACAGCTTTCGAGGAAAAATTAAGCAAGTTCCACCGATGTACTCAGCAGTACAGAAAAATGGAGTTCGATTGTACGACTTAGCACGAAAAGGCCTAGTGGTAGAAAGAGACGCACGTGAAGTTACTATTAATACGCTACAATTGCTAAACTTTGATGAAGAGCATCAACTCGGAACCATCTTGGTAAACTGCTCTAAGGGTACATATATTCGTACACTATGCGATGATATCGGTAAAAAACTCGGTTGTGGCGCTACTTTAACTGAGCTGCAAAGAACTAAAACCTGTGAATTTGACATAAAACACAGTATAACACTCGATGAAGCGAAAACTTTGGCAAGTAACAATTGCCTCAGAGAACGTCTTTTACCTTGCGATGTTATTCTTAAAAATTATCCACAACTAAAAGTCTCGTCAGCTCAAGCTAGTCGTTTTAAAAATGGTGGTACGCTCAGCTTAGATAGACTAAAATTTAGCTCTACTATGTATAATTGTGGCTTGGTTCGAGTTTATAGCCAAGAAAATAAGTTTATTGGTCTTGGCAAGATAACTCCAGAAAAAAATGTAATGTCTGTTGCTTGTTTAATCGATATTTCTTGAGCAGAAAATGGCCACCTAAATGTGCGAGCTAGCCCCAGTCGCGCCGCGAGGCGGCTCCATAAAATATTTTATGGAGCCCACGAAGCACTCGTTGAGTGCTTCGTGTATAAAAACTCAAAAAAATTTTTGAGTTTTTATGGCCTCGCGGCCGCGTTTGCAGCGGCCATCTGCTCAAGAAAGGAATTTATAAAACTAAGGACTTATTTACATGGACGTAAAATATAAATTAGAAAAGGCTCCAAGAAAAACTTGCATAGCACTAGGTTTTTTTGATGGAGTTCATTTAGGACACCAAGAGGTCATAAAGAACATGGTTCAAAAAGCGCGACAAACTAATACGATTTCAACAGTGTTCACTTTCTTGCAAAACCCAAAATGCATAGTAAAAAACATCAAGATAAAAAGAATAGTAACTCAAGCGCAAAAAGAAAATTTGCTAGAAGGCTTGGGGATTGAACTTTTATATGCAGTCGATTTTCTAGAAATTAAGGAACTAACCCCAGAGGCTTTTGTTGAGCAAATTTTAGTTGACATGTTGCAAGCTCAGTACATATTCTGCGGATTTAACTTTAGATTTGGAAAAAACGCTTCTGCAGGTTCGATGGACCTAATAAATATGTGCAAAAAGCATAACGTAAATGTGCAAGTAGTCCCGCCGGTTAGTATTGGTAATGAACCGATAAGTTCAACTCGCATTAGACATTTAATCACCGAGGGTAATTGTGACGAGGCGGAAGTTTTACTTGGTAGAAAAATTTTTACAAAAAGCTAAGAGGTATATATCGATATACCTCTTTTTTATATTTTTATAAAGCGCCATAATTTATCTCGGTATTCCGGTGTGGCGTAGTCTATTCCAACTCGTTTAGCGGTCTTATATTGAAATTGAATCCCATCGTCTTCCAGCCATAATTGATTGGAGGTTATTAAATTTTCTCCGTTGAGTGACCTATCGATACCAATGGCTTTTGTCAGTTTTCCTGGCCCGTTAAAGTTTTCTACACCACGAATTAAAACTGCTTGCGGAAAGCCCTTTTCGCCACATACTATATTCAATAAATTATGAATGCCGTAGCACAAATAGACGTATGCTACACCGCCCGCTTCGTATAAAATTTTTGTGCGCTTTGTTTTACCTTTATTCGCGTGACAGGCGGTATCATCCTCACTAAAATAAGCTTCGGTTTCAGTTATTCTAAGTTTAATTATTTTTCCATCCAAATTACGACAAAGCTTCACACCCAGCAGTCTAGGGGCTAGTTCGATAGAATTTAGTTTATATAAATGAGCTTTGAGTTTTGTAGTCATAATTTTACACCGTTTCACATGCTATTTTAAAAGAAATAATGTTAGCTATTTCACATTATAATATCTTATTAAAATCAAATACGTCAAGCATAGATATTTAAATTTTCGATATTATGTTATCTTTTTGCTCTGTTTGATGTTTATAAAAATATATTGAGAATAAACTATTTTTAACCTCTGTGACAAATTACGGCATACTTTATTGACAATTAATTTCACTGATGATATAATAATACTTGTCCGTTTTTATCTAAATAAACACGGAAAAAATAATAATAAACAAAATAATGGAGGTAATTTTATGAAAAAAGTGTTGTCAATTTTATGTTGTGCAACCCTATGTTTGAATTTATGTTGTTCTTCAGGTGCCGCTTTGGAATCTAGCACAACAAGTGATATTCAAAATCAGAGCGTGCAAATCAAAACTTCGAAGAGTCTATCTAAGGCAGAAAGCAATAAATATTCGTATCTTAAAATTATGGGTAAAGTTTTATCTGTAGTATCGCTTTCTGGTTTAAGTGCTTTATTAGCGTTTCGATATGGCAACACCAGTGGATACGAATCTGGTGTAAAACAAGGTTATAGTAAAGGTTATAATCAAGGCAATCAGGAAGGTTATTATTATGGACACGATGATGGTTATAACGAAGGTGTCACGATAGGCACTTTCATAGGTTTGACTAAAGGTTATAACGAAGGTTATAACGTAGGTTATGATGAAGGTAAATCGTCGGTCAGCTGTGAAGAAGTGCCTTGCAGTAAAAGTTGGATACGTAACACAATGATGAAAATACATCCTGACAAGCTTACAGATGAAACGTGTCCTATTATTGTCAACGAGCTGTATAACGACTTAGGTATCCGATTAAAAGGATAAAAGCGATAAATCATATGTTTTTGTGTGGAGCGTTGCCGTGGATTTTTTCTGCGGCAGCGCTTATTATTTTGGCAAACATTTTGCCTTGCAAAACAAGCCTTAATCACTGATTAAAATCTATAAAAAATAATTAACAGTGAATTTGTGTATCCACCTGAGAAATATTACATGGGATGCTCTAATTACGTGCTTATTATGAAATATGTGAGTGAAAATGCGTGTTTTAGAAGAGGATAAGAGTTTTTAGCAGCAAAAAGGTTAAAAGCGTTAATGAAAATTTTGAATATTGCTTTCATCGTCTCTATAGATCTGAAAAAGCACTTGGAACGGCGATGTAAAGCCGGAATATAATGCCTCAAGTCAGAATTCACGCCATCGACGGTGTAGGTTTGATTTTTAAGAGACATATGTTTTTCGCCGGAACATATCTCTGAGTGTACCGAATATGAGGCAGAGCAGTACTTGCGTCCCCAAACTGAGATGTCAATCAAATCTAATCCGATAAGTTACCGCGTATAAGAACGCACAAGTGTCATTACGTAAATTCTTTTTTTCTCTCGAGTGCTCTAATTTTGGTAATAATTTTTTGTTGTTAATTTCACAAAGGAAAGATTAACGGGGAACATTTAAATTCGATTTGAATTTATGTGTAGTTTATTGTGTATCAAAATGCTTCAATTTTTTCTGCTTTTTATTCAGACACAACAGCCGATAATTTCGATTTCATCACAGCCAAGCTATTTTAACCAATATCTAGTTTTTGTGTGCCATAAACTTAAAACTAGCCTTTACAACCTTGGGGTTTGTCCATGTCTTTGCGTTTGTGGTGTGATATCACCCGGTAGTGGAACCATTGTCGCCGTAATATCAGGTCACCAACAAGCAATTTGTTTTTGTTATAACATGTAAGTTGCCACGGGTAAGATTCGAAGAAACATAATTCACTGAGTTTTATTTTTTATATATACCAATGGATTTGACGATACTGCTTTTTCTATTTGCTTATTGAAGGTATGTGTATATATCTCGGTTGTTCCATGCTTAATAGTTTTATAACAATCTTTATTTATGATATTTTCCTCCGGAGCTTATCTGAAACGCCCTGTATATTTGCTCGCACAGCATAATTCTAGCAAGTTGATGCGGAAATGTCATGGCTGACATTGAAAGCAGTAGGTCGGAGTGCTGCTTTATTTTCTCAGCTAAGCCAAACGAACTTCCAATAATAAAGATAATCTCGCTCGACTGATAAGTTGAAACTGTTGCAATCTTTTGCGCAAAAGCCTCAGAGGATAAATGCTTACCCTCGATGCACAAAGACACTATATATGAGTTGTCACCAAGCTTAGACAATATTTTTTCTGCTTCAACATTTAAACCCATCTGAATTTCTGTATTCGATGGGTTATTTTTAAGTTTATATTCATCAAGCTCAATTAACTCAAATTTACAAAACGAACCAAGTCTTTTTTTATATTCGTTAAAAGCATCAACAAGAAATTTTTCTTTAAGTTTTCCGATACAAATAATTTTTATTTTTACCATGTTATTTCCTTAAAAAATAAGATCTCTAACCCCTAAATTTGCAACAGGTGCTACCATAAGTTGAAAATCTTCGCCGTGCTTCATATTTTGAGACGCAAGATGACAAACGGATGTTTCAAACGCAAGTTCAGGGAGATTATTTTCTTGACTTAAGTGGGCTAAAATAAATTTTGTAATGCCGTTTTTTATAAAGGTAGCCAGCTCGACAGCACAAGCATCATTTGATAAGTGGCCTGTATCGGATAAAATTCGCTTCTTTAAGTAATACGGGTACGGCCCGTTCTGAAGCATTCGTACATCGTGGTTAGACTCAATTAACACAACATCTGCACCAGCCGTTGCATGTCGAATTGTGTCCGTCATGTAACCAATATCCGTCGCAATAACCGCACGTTTATGGTCAATTGTATCTATTATGTAACCCACACTTTGCCGACTGTCATGTGGTGTCTCAAAGGGTTTTATAAACATTCCACCAAGCTCCGTACCTTTTGTGTCGATAACCTCTATGGGGAATTTTCCGGTCAATATGCCTTTTTGCTCAAGTGCTGTCATTGTGCCACTAGAGGCAAAAACTTTTAGATTATATCTGGCTGCAAAAACCTTTAAACCTTGAATATGGTCAGTGTGCTCGTGAGTAATAAAAATCGCTTTGATCGCAGAAGTGTCAATATTATTCGCAATTAAAGCTTGCTCTATCTGTTTTGTGCTTCGTCCAACATCTACCAACACTCCTGAGTCCTTCGTGCCTACATATGTGGAATTCCCTTTACTAGAGCTAAATAATGGACAAATCCTTGCCAAAAAAGTAACCTCCAAAAAATAAAAATACATGGCTCAGCGCAAACACCAGGGCGCCGCGAGGCGCCGAATGCTCCTTCGGGGCATTCGGCTTGTCCAAAGCTCAACAAAGTTGGGCTTTGGACCACAACGAAAATAAACATTTATTTTCGTTGGCCTCGCGGCCGCTAGCGGCCGCGGCTAAAATATTTCAATCAACAAAACTTCTAAAATTAACAATCAATCACAGTGCCTTTGGAACAGAATTTTCTTCCGGCACATATTTCTTTTTTATGTCCGCACCAAGAGCGGTAAGTTTTTCAATAATATTTTCATATCCGCGCTCAATGTGCTTAATATCCTCGATAATAGTTGTACCTTTGGCAGCCAGTGCAGCAATTACCATTGCAGCTCCAGCACGTAGGTCAAGAGCTTTAACGGTAGTTCCGGTTAACTCTGGTACACCTTCTATCACGGCGGTTTTTCCGTCGACCGAAACCTTGCTACCCATACGGTTTAGCTCATCTATATATCTAAACCGGTTATCCCAAACGTTTTCGTTGACTATACTGGTACCTTCTGCCAGTGTAAGCAGAGCCGTAATTTGAGGTTGCATATCGGTAGGGAAGCCCGGATGAGGCATAGTTTTAATGTTACATTTATTTAAGTCTCCATTAACGCAAACTCGCACAGATTCATCAAATTCCTCAACGGTAGCACCTATTTCTTGTAGTTTAGCCGTAATAGACTCCAAATGTTTTGGAATAACATTCTCGACGAGAACATCACCACCGGTTGCAGCAGCGGCCGCCATATAGGTACCAGCTTCAATTTGGTCAGGAATAATTGAGTAAGTTGTACCGCTTAAATAGCGTACGCCTTGTATTTTTATAGTATCCGTCCCTGCACCGCTAATTTCTGCGCCCATTGAATTTAAAAAGTTTGCAAGGTCTACGATATGAGGTTCCTTCGCAGCATTCTCAATTACCGTAGAACCCTCCGCTTTCACAGCTGCCAAGATTATATTTATAGTTGCTCCCACCGATACAACATCCATGTAGACCGTATTGCCTATTAACTTTTCAGCAGTTACATTTACAAGTCCGCCTTCTACATTATGCGTAGCACCCAAAGCAGAAAAACCTTTTAAATGCTGGTCAATAGGGCGCACTCCGAAGTCGCAACCGCCGGGCAAAGAAACTGCTGCCTTACGAAAACGGCCTAACAGGGCACCCAAAAGGTAGCTAGAAGCGCGCATATTTCGCACAGAATCGTAGTCAGCAACATGCGACTTTATTTTTCGAGCATCTATCTCAAAAGTTGATTTATTTTTCAGCGTTACGGTAGCACCCATTTGCTCTAAAATACGCGCCATCAAAGTTACATCGCTTATGTTGGGAATATTTTCAATTATACAAACATCATCCGACAAAATCACCGCTGGTAATATGGCAACAGCTGCATTTTTTGCACCGCTGATTTTCACCTTACCTTTTAACGGAACTCGACCATTTATAAAAAACTTCTCCAAGTTTGTGCCTCCTACAAATCAAAAAATCATGTATATTTAATTAATTTTCGTGTTAAGTCATAATCAATAAAATCATTGCTAGTTATAATTATTTCCACTATATCATGGTAATATAATATGACATAAAAAGTCAATTAAAAATAAAAATTCATAACTCAAAAAGTTTATAAATAATGTTGCAATCACAAAATCAAAATTGCCGTTTCCTACTTAACTTGTGAAATCTTTCTAAATAGAAGGCCAAACTTGACTTAATGGCAAAAAATATATATAATTAAATTACAATAGATTAAAAGGAGGATATAAGGTGAAAATAGAACAATTTATAGAATTTGCAAAAGGCTGTAAAACAAAAGCTGAACTCTCATCGCTAGCTAAATCTAATGGTGTATCGTTATCAAAAGAATCTTTGGATAAACTATTTACAAAAATTACGTCCGGAGACGAGCTTAACGATGCTGCACTTGAATCGGCTGCCGGTGGAACAACTTATGGTGCTACAAGTCAACAAATTGATAATTTTATTAACTAGTCTAATGACTAGTTAATTTTTACGGTTAAAATATGTCTTAGCTGCAAAAGATATGGCGTTAAAAAACAAACCAGGGTCGCATTTTTTGTTGCGCTTTATTTGTTTTTGCCATTCTAGATAGCAGTACAATTTGACGTTAGGAGATAAACCTGTATGCTAATGAGTAACTTGTTTGGCGAACGCTTGCGTGCAAAGCCGGCAGATGCCAATTTAATAAGTCATATTTTTTTGTTGCGTGGTGGCTATATAAGACCAGTTGGAAGCGGTATATATTCACTTTTAACACCATGTGTTAGAATTCAGCAGAAGATAGAAAAAATAATTCGAGAAGAAATGGATAAAGTCGGTGGACAAGAAGTAAGTTTACCTGTGGTTGTACCGGCTGAGTTATGGAAAGAATCCGGTCGATTTGAAACCGTCGGCAGCGAGCTTTTGCGCCTGCAAGACCGAACCAACAGAGATATGGTACTCTCTATGACGCACGAGGAAGCAGCTGTTCATTTGGCGCGCTCAGAGGCAAAATCTTATCTTGACTACCCATTTATGATATATCAAATTCAAACGAAATTTCGCGATGAGCCTAGAGCTCGTGGCGGATTAATTCGAGTACGCGAATTTACAATGAAAGACGCTTACTCATTTCATACCTCTGTTGAAGATTTAGATAAATACTACGATAAGGTTCATAAAGCCTATGAGAGAATTTTTGAGCGAGTAGGCTTAGATGTTGTTTCCATTTACTCAGACACTGGAATGATGGGCGGAACGGGTGCTCATGAGTTTATGCTTCTGTGTGACGCTGGCGAAGATTCCATTGTTATTTGCGATGAATGTGGTTATAAGGCAAATATGGAGGTTGCTATTGCAAAGTTCGAAGATGTAGCTAGCAATGATACATTGGACGAGTTAAAACTTGTTCATACTCCGGAAGTTACTACTGTTGAAGAGCTAGCCGAGTTGTTTGAGACGAGCGATAAAAAAATAATAAAGGCTGTGGTTTATCGCGCAAATGATATGGACACCCCAGTTATTGTTTTTATTCGAGGGGACTTGCAAGTAAACGAGGCAAAATTACGAAACTTGTTAAAATCAGAAGTAACCGAGCTATCAGATTTAACTCCTTATGACCTATGTAAAGGTTTTATTGGACCGAGCAATGAGCTTTTAAGTAAGTTTAAGATAGTTTTTGATAAGTCTCTTGAAAACACCTCCAATATGATTGCCGGCGCAAACAAAGAAGGCTATCATTGCACGGGATTTAATATGTCAAGAGAGCTGAGCGCTGAAATACAATTTGACGATGTATCGAAGGTAAAAGCCGGACAAAGATGTCCAGTTTGTGGCCAACCCGTAAAAGTTGAGCGCGGTATAGAAATGGGCAATATTTTTAAGTTGGGAACAAAATACACCGAAAGTATGAATATGCGTTACGTTGACCAAGATGGAACCCAAAAAACTCCGATTATGGGCTGTTATGGAATCGGTATTGGGCGCCTAATTGCCGGTATTGTTGAAGCCTCGCACGACGATTATGGTCCTATTTGGCCCAAAAGCGTAGCACCTTGGCAAATTCAAATTTGCGCTCTTAACTTTAATAAAGATGAGGTAAAAGAGCGTGCACTTGAGTTATATGAAAAATTAAATGCAAAGTATGAGGTTTTGCTCGATGACAGAAATCTATCAGCAGGAGCCCAATTTGCAGACGCAGATTTGCTGGGTATCCCTATTAGAATCGTTGTTAGCAAGCGCAATGTTGAGAATAGCCAGGTTGAGGTTGTTACTCGGCATAATAAAGAATCTAAAGTTGTCAGTTACGATGAGCTCTTTAGCTTAGTCGAAAATTTTTATAATATTTAATGTTAGGAGAACTAAAGAATGAACATTACAAAAAAATTAATGTTACTTGGTCCAGTTGGAATCATGTTAGCCATGTCTTTACCATTAACCACTCATGCAACTTCATTGGCTAAAACTAATAATGTGTCAACTCAAAAACTCGAGGAAAAGAATCAAATTAGCGTTGAAACCGTCGTGAAAAATATAGACAGCTTGGATGCGAATACGTTAAAGCTACTCTATAACGAGATGAAAAATGATGAAACAGTGAAAAAATTCTTATCTCAGCTCGATAAGGAGATGCTCTATATTATCAACGAGAAAATTAATGCAGCTGTTGCAGCTAACGAAAAATATCAAGGTTTAGCTGTTTTGAAAGAAGAACTTCTCAAAGACAGCGATTTGCAGATTACCACTAAGTTTATGGTACGAAATGATTGTTTTCGTGAAGACCGTACCATCCAAGTAAAAGGTATCGTGGTTCACTCTACAGCAACGCCGGGAAGAATGGCGGGTGCTTGGTACGAGCCGTGGAATAAGTCCTATGAAAAAGGTGAAACAAATCGAGAAGTTTGTGTGCATGCGTTTTTAGACGATAAGGGTGTTTATCAGTATTTACCGTGGACTCACAGAGGTTGGCATGCCGGAGGAAAAGCTAACAACACACATGTAGGGTTTGAAATTTGTGAACCTGCTGGTCTTGCTTACTCAGAAGCACATGATGAGATTGTAAAAATTGATGTTGAAGCTACTCGCGAGTACTTTGAAAAAGCTTATAAAAATGCTGTTAAGCTCTGTGTATTGCTTTGCAGGCAATTTAACTTGACAGAGAAAGATATTGTTTGTCACTGTGAGGCACACCAATTAGGTATTGCAAGTAATCATCAGGACGTTATGCATTGGTGGAAATTCTACGGTAAGAATATGGATGATTTCCGTGCAGACGTAAAGAAAGAACTGGAAAAACAATAAAGTTTTCCAATGATTCTGTCTCTATAAAAAATAAGCGAGGTTATATAATGAAAAAACATATTTTTATCGATGTAAGAATGCTTTTCTTAATTCTAGGATTAACTTCATTATGTCCCGGCATGTATTTTTTGCATGCGGTAACCACTTCAAAAACAGGAGAACCCTTGTACTATTTTAGTTCCGCAAATGGAAGAAATTTGCATACATATGTGATTTCAATGGCTTTGATTATATCAACTTTCTCGGTTTTGTGTTTTTTTTGTAGAGGCCTGCTAGCTAAGAAAAGAAAATACGAAGCATTTCAACTGCCAATGCAACATAGTTTTTTGTTGTTATTAGCTCTGTTATCTATTTGTGTTTTTTTAATGTATGATTTATTCTTAAATAACGAGGATAAGTTAGGTGGATATGCAATAAAATTTCCATTATGGTTTTCTATTCCTGTAGTTGTTTTATCAGTGTTGTTTATATACTTTCAAGCTATCTATAGCAACGATTCTAGATATAAAAATTACGCGTTATTTGCCTTATATATTCTCTCAGCGTTTTTAAACGCAGTAAAGTACGCACACATTAATACATTTTCAGCGGGTTACGCTTTTTATCACTGTAACGCTGTAACACAAACCATATATAATGTACATCATAATACCCCTTTTAATGAACTCACTTCGGGAATCTACGGGCATTACGCGCTGTTTTTCAAGCCTTTCACTGCAATTTTTGGTGCAAACCCAGTTTCAATAGGCATGCTAATTGGGGTAATCGGTTTCGTAACAACTTTTTTATCTATTGCAACGATGCACATAATTATTAAACCAGATATTCTTAAGGCCGTATCAGCCATATCTATTGCATTCTTCTCAAATGTTATATCAGAAACTTACTGGCAGACTATGCCGATAAGGTGGTTTTTTCCTTCTATTATCCTTTTTATGGCGGTATATTATGAAAAGAAAAATGAAAACATGGCTACACTAAAAAAATGTTTACCAGGATTTTTAGTGTGTAGTCTCGCAATTTTGTGGGAAACTGAAACGGGATTCTTTGTCGCTATAATTTGGTCAGCCTATTGTATTTTGCGTTTTTTTCAAGAGAAAGCTGTCAATGTGAAAAATATTTTCAAAACTTTTTTAATTCATGGGATTGCGTTTGTTTGCGAAATATTGCTTGCTATGATTTTAATGAATATTTACAATATTAGTGTTGGAGGAACAATTGAAAAAAGAGCTTTTTTCTTTCCATTATTATCGGATTTTTCAAGTCTTTTGCAAACAGAATTAAAGTTTGGAAATATGTATTATGTTTACGCAATCTCAATTTCTATGTGTTGTCTCCTGTGGGCATGTGTTCAAATTTTTTATTGGAAATCTAATCGTAACTACGTTTGCACAATTGCAGCAATTAGTTTAATGGTTTTTGCGATGTTGACTTTTTACATGAACCGGACAGCAGCAGGGTGTTGTAATGCTTACACATATATAATTATGTGTAATTGCATACTGGCTAATACATCAATTGAACCTTTAAAAAATTTTATTCGAATGCAGAAAAGTACTTTGTACGATATTAGTAAAATTGCAATCGGTGCAATTCCGATGGTTACTTTGACAATTACTGTGTTTCTTAGTTCATATACATTTGTAAAAGCTGAAGAAAGATTTAAAAGAAAAGATTACGACATAAGTGGTTTGTGTGCAATAGCTGAAGAAATCAAAGCAGTTGTTCCACCAAATTCTTATGCAATTGGTATAGGAACTCCTGATATATATGGACTACTTAGCTGGGACCCACAATATCACATGAGAGATTTCGCTGATTTAGGAGTCGCTGGAAAAGGTGAAGAAATTATAAGACACATAACAAGTGATATCTCGAAACAACAAGATGTTTTTGTTGGCGCTGGAGAATATCAATTGCTTCCTGCTGATTTTACTTTAATGAAAGAGTTCAATTTTTATGGGCAAACATATGGTTACTTTCATAGGAACATATAATTCAGGATGTGATTTGTTTGAAAGACGTAATTATAATCGGAGCGGGGCCAGCGGGGCTGACAGCGGCATTGTATGCAGCTCGAGCTGGGCTTTCCGTATTGGTTTTCGAGAAAAGCATCTATGGTGGACAAGTTGCGCTAACAAGCGAGGTTGAAAATTACCCAGCAATTGAACACATAACTGGTGTAGATTTCTCGATGAATCTTTATAACCAAGTAAAAAAACAAAACGTTGAGATACTTCTTGAGGAAGTAAAGAGCGTAGACTTCTCTGATAAAATAAAAACAGTATTTACAGACTCCGGGGCATATTCTGCTAAAACGGTTATAATTGCTAATGGAGTAAAGCGAAGAAAACTTGGATGTAAAGGTGAAACTGAGTTTTCCGGGCGAGGTGTATCTTATTGCGCAACGTGCGATGGGGCTTTCTTTAAAGAAAAAAACGTTGCTGTGGTTGGTGGCGGAAACACCGCTCTCGAAGATGCTCTTTTTTTAGCAAACATTTGCAAAAGCGTTACCGTTTTGGTACGCAAGGATTTTGTTCGAGCAGAGAAGTTTTTATTAGAAGCCACTAAGACAAAACCGAACATTCATTTTATGTATAACACCTGTGTAACGGAAATTTGCGGCGAAAACAGCTCGGTCGATACATTGATTTTAAATAGTAACGCGGTTGCCGAAAATATCAAATTACAAGTCTCAGCAGTATTTATCGCGATTGGCCTTGAAGCTGATAATTTCATCTTTTCTGATATTATACAGCTGGACAAAAATGGCTATGTTGTTTCAGACGAATCGTGTTTGACCGGCATTTCTGGCGTTTTTGTGGCAGGAGACACTCGGACAAAAAAATTAAGACAAATTGTCACAGCCGCCGCCGATGGCGCAGTGGCAGCAAAAAATGTAGTGGAATATTTAAACATGTAGCGAGACTCAAACAAAAAACCGCAGCGTAAAAACTGTGGTTTTAATTTTATAGAAAACTATACAGACTTATTTTGCACACGCCTACATACTTTCTCGAAACTCTACTGCCAATTTTTTAGTGAGTGCCCAATATAAATGTTTATTCTATGATGATGGTATGAAATGTAAACATTTTTAAGCTAAAAAAATCAAATAAAGGTCGGCAAAACAGCCGTCGGTAGCCAAAAATACAAATGCAAAGTCTGCGGAAATGATAGTCTCATCCTTTTCTAAAAACACTATTTCTATCACGGATTTCATATAACCACGCAATCAGGGTACTTCTATTGTCAATATTCACTTGACATTAGTTGTGCGTATTTGATACAATATAAAATGAAATTTGTAATAAAAGGAGAATTGCTTATGCAAAAAAACAAAATTGATGAACTGAAAGCCCTGTGTAACAGTGCAGCAAAAAGGCTAGTTGCGTTGGGGTTAGCTTTAGTTACAACCGGAGGATTTGTGGCATGTGCGCAATCGTCAAAAGAACCGCCTAAGGGTAACC
>JAZQHA010000219.1:0-4349 GCA_045540315.1 Acutalibacteraceae bacterium
TATTAGTATTATCCACATCTTGTCTGCTCAAAAAAGTAAAACTTAATGTAAATTTAGGTAAATTACTAAAAATTTTAATAATTTCATCATCTAAAAGAGTCCCATTCGTTGTTATTAAAATTTCAACATCTGGATTTCTGAAAGCAAATTCCTAAATTTCTAAAGCCAATGGCTTAAAGTTAAGTAAAGGCTCACCTCCAAATAAATGTAAAGTTTTTATATTTAAAAATTCACAATAATTTAAAACTTTTTTACATATTTCTGGAGTCATATTACGAGGCTCATAATGATAGTCTTTAAAATAACAATAAGGACATCTTAAATTACAATCTGTCGTTAAATTTAATAAAATATGTGAAAAAGTTGGTATTAATTCTTTTTTTAAAACGTCTTCTATTTTAATACCTCCTTACTTATTCTTCTTTATTTTATTATAACAAAAAAAACTGGTAAAGTCAAGAGAACTTTACCAGTAAGCTTGGCGGCGAGGAAGGGATTCGAACCCTTGGACGGCTATTAACCGCCGACGGTTTTCAAGACCGTTGCAATAAGCCAAACTCTGCCACCTCGCCATATAAGGCGATTACTCGCCCTAGATTTTAATAATTAGCAATAAGCTCTCTCAGCTCCGCTGCAGCTTCATCAACCTGATCATCAGCATCCATAAAATACTGCTTCATGCGGTCAAAATACTCAACAGCCTTATCTGCAGCAATAGAAGCCTCGATATACTTATTACCAGCACGCATCTTACGCTTTTCGGCAATCTTCAAGTTACAACGAGCAGCGGCAAGCTTCTTACCCTTTTCAATATCAAACTCGTCACGAGGATCGCACTTAGCGTAACCCTTCACAGTCTTGCCAGCATAAGTAGAAGCGGCAACAATAGTCAAACCGCCCTTTTCATTCTTAAACTGATAAAACTTATACTTATCCAGAGAATACTTCATTTTTATTACACCTTTTTCTCATATATTTCTCCTATTGGAGTGGAGCTCACAACCAGATTCGAACTGGTGACCTCTTCCTTACCAAGGAAGTGCTCTACCTACTGAGCTATGTGAGCATATGCTTCCTTTACTTTATATAAATATTATATCATATTTTTTTTAAATAGTCAAATTTAGGGTAAAAATTAGTTAGGCCTATTTTCATTTTGGCTTTTCGGTGCTTTTGGCTGTGACCGGTCGGAGCCGCATAAAAAACAATAGGTCATGTTTAAGAACATCAACAGATCCTACCCCACCAATCGCTGACTTTCGTCGCCTTGATGCCACAACCTCACCACAATAAGTAATTAATGTCACTTACCTCGGCTCTGTTTTATTTCTTATTCATGACCTATGTCCAATCAGAGAATCCAGTTCATTGCGGCCCTTTGATGTCGTGGATACAAGGTCGGCTACTTCTCTAATTGTTAATCTAATTTACATTCAACCGCCGCATCAGCTACAATAATAATATTCCTACCACGAATAAAGGAGTCTTTCGTTTCCCTACACGGCTAATGTTATTCTTTCCATTAGCAACCAGCAAACACTTGTCTTTTGTAAGCATCAACTGAGCAACTATTTTTGTTGATAAAAAGGAAGTAATTGCCACACTTCCCTTGGTGAGAAGATTGTGTCTTCTCTGGTGGGCCGAGTAGGAGTCGAACCTACGGTGTTTCTTACGTCACGGGTTTACAGCCCGCTGCAATCGCCACTATGCTTACCGACCCATATCTATATTACATAGACACCAAATACTGATATGTTTGAAAACCTTGTCCATTAACTGATTTTTGAGTGCGTAAAGTAATTTGCTTACCTACTCCAAAATTTTTCATATCTTGAACTGGAATAACATACATATGCATTTCTCCATCAAGACAAAATAAATAATCAACTGGATGATTTAAAACATTATCATAAGAACTTCCAGAAGTTCCACCAGTGCTTCTTAAAGAAATCACATTATCAGAGCTACCTGTTGCTTTACATTGGACGGTTTGGAAAATACCATCTTTCTCAATAACAAAATCATACCATTGAGTATCATTTAAGGGAATATTTACAGTATATCCATTTGCACCAAAATAAGCAATTCCTAATGCCATTCCGGCGCGACCTTTATCTTTATTAGTTTCAAAAATCATATTTTTTACCTCCTTTAGGTTCTATTATATATGAAAGTTAAACCTAATAAATTAACTTACGCCGGCCAAGGTGTCTGTCGTAATTTAATATAAAAAGTGGTGCGTTTATTTGAATTGGCCTATCCACAACCTTTATCGCCTGTGCCAATCGCGGTTTCCCGGGTATCTTTGTTGAGACACATAACCGCAAAGAGTTACTCAACCTTTATCAGCCGAAGCTTCTCCCTTAAGCGGTTAGGTGAAAGCAACCGCAAACTCCCTCTCGTCTGTCTTTTATTACGCTGTTTTGCCTCAGCACCCTTGAGAGACCGGGTCCGGCTCGCCAGGCGGGATTCGAACCACACATTCGGCTGTACATCACCGCGCCCTAAACCATTAGACGACTGACGAATATATATTTGGTGAGAGGGAGGCTTATATACCGGTTGCCCTCTCATCCGGCCGCCCTTACACCGTTCGGTTTATCGTTATACCGCAAACGCCAATAGTGTGCTTATACGCTAAAAGAGGGTCGCGCGCAGTCCTCTACTCTTTAAAAGATGGACGCTTCTAATCCTACTTCCTATTGGATAAAACCAAGAGGACTTACATACGATTTCCGACCGTATTGCCTTGGCACCCCCTGTTCGGAGTCGAACCAACACCCGCGGGGTTAGAGCCCGCTGTACTAACCGTTATACTAAGGGGGATGGCACCGGCTGATGGATTCGAACCACCAAATATAGAGTCAGAGTCTATCGTTTTACCATTAGACTAAGCCGGTATGTGCGCCGCCGATCGGTTATTCGAGCAACGGCAAAAAGAAAGAACCTAAACACCGCATCTGGGCCTTACACCCTTGCTTTTGCCCTTATTACAGGTCTCAGGGTTAGTGGTTTGTTCTTTGGCCTACTGGAAACCCTTTTTCGGTTGGCTGGGGTTGAAAGATTCGAACTTTCGATTAAGGAGTCAAAGTCCTCTGTGTTACCGCTTCACTAAACCCCAATATATACAAGACACATTTTTTTCTATTGTACTACCCATTGTACTATTCTCCAAATTGGCTGGAAAAATCGGACTCGAACCGATAACACACAGATTGTGTAATTTGCTGTATATGTCTTGTGGTGCGGGATACAGGATTCGAACCTGTGACCTCATGCTTGTAAGGCACGCGCTCTAACCAGCTGAGCTAATCCCGCATGCGGTTTAATACCAAGAAACCGCAGTAATCATACCGATTTTAGGAATATCTTTACCATCACGACAAAGCATAAGCAGCTTCTTAATAGCCACTTCATACTTTAACTTTGCAATAGTAAGTTCCATATTTGCGATTTCAAAATATTCATCATTGGCCCATCCGAACATGTCCTCAGCTCTCTGCAATTCTGCCCGAGCATCAAGGAACTCCATCATAGCCATTTCTTTTTCAGAATAGACTTTCTGCTTTGCCATAAATATCAATTCCTTTCTCATTTACTATAATAATTATAACATAATTTTTTATAAAAATCAAAAAAGGACAAGACGCCTAATAACAATAAAAATTTGATTTTAAGTCAAACGCGTAAACCAATTCCGCCAAAATGCCACACGGCATTCACAGGATTCGAACCTGCAATCTTCTGTTAAGAAGGATTGCTGCAAGCGTCTTTAATTTATATTTAATTAAAATTTATGCTTTTCTTTGGTATAAAGACGACTGTCTTTAAATTCATTGCTAGGCCAACGGCTATAATTGAAAGAATATAAACAAATTTCTTCAATAATTTGATGAGTATCATATTCTCGACCTTGTAACTTATAATAACTAATATATGGATCAAAAATTGGTAAATCCATAGGACGAATCCTAATAATTTGATCCCAAGGCACTTGGCCATGGGCCATTTCAGCAATATTATTTATACAAAACCAAGCTCTACCTTTACTGGTGTGCTCATCTGCAAACCAATGTTTCGTTCCTCCACAATTAATATTACACCCACAATTAACTAATAAAACATAGTGAAATTTAGAAGGTAATTTTTTTATTGTTTCTAAATCTCTGTTATAAGGAAAAAATAAAACAACTCCATCTAAAATATCATATTCTGCTTTATTTAAGTCTTCAGGCATTAATTTCATTGTAATAGAAGCAATTATTTCAGCTTCAGGGAATATGCTTCGAATTTGTTTTGCTTGTTCAATATTACCAACACAAAATTTAGAAAAACCATAAGAAATATAT
>JAZQHA010000220.1:0-2024 GCA_045540315.1 Acutalibacteraceae bacterium
AAAACAACCATCAGCTATCTTTGTAACCGGATAACCATGTATTTCTGACGGAATCTCAATTTTCTCTGCGTCTCCAACATATGTACAAAGTGTCACTTCGTTATCTTTATTAATTAAATAAACAAAACCATTATGTTCTCCAACTTGGCTTCGATCATAATATTTGTTATAATATTCTTTAATGGCGTCACGATAATTACGTGGTTTTCCTAAATAATAGTATCTCATGAACCCATGGAAATGCTCAAAATGAAATCTTACAAGAGGTAGTTCTGTTTTCCGTGTGCCTGGTTCATCCAATATGCATACGTTTTTTGTCGACTTTAAGGCTTCGCGGTTGGAGCTGACTGCTTGCGTAATCCTCCTCGTGTTGTTTGGCTCCTCACACAAGACCTTCAATAAACGCAACGCCTGAAAGTCCGTCGCATTCCCTTGTCCCTTCACTCCGTCTTCCATACAGCTCCCAAACAACCTATAAAAGTCGTCCGATATACCGTCACCATAGTCTGTTTTCTTTGTTATGGTAAATGCTAAAAGCCTATCAGTATCGCTTTTGAGGTCACCGTCGTCAAACGGAACCTCAACAACCGTCGGGTCATGTCTAATTTTGCCATGGCCAGGGTTTTGCACAAGCTCAAAAGAACAACTCTTCCCATCTCGTGTTATCTTAGTCTCAATGGTACCAAAGACATCTACTGAACCTTCGCTAACTGCAACCCCCGTAATTTCTATATCAGGGTTAATCAAAGCAAACGTAGCCTTGGCCGCCGCTTCTAAAAGTGGTTTCAAAACATCTTTATCGCGCGCGCTTCGTGCCGCAAAGGCAAGATCATCAATAGCAGCCCGCGCGTCACCAAGCCTCTCTTCTCCTAGTCCCAGCGCTTTTGCGATATTATACACGAGTTTCAAGGCGTTTATATGTCCCACATCAAGCTCATAGTGACCTTGGTGGTAGCGAATTTGATACATCCCCTTCCCAAGATTTCCCAGCGCGTTCATGTTACTAATCGCATATTCCCATAAAGTTCGCGTAATCATATCTGTTGCGCCCGCACCAACTTTGCTTTGATGATATAAAAATAATTGTAGCCTGTCTATCAAGGGCAAGAACTCAAACGAACCTTGGCGATTTACTGCAGCTGTTAAGTTTGCAAGGCGCTCGTCTAACCTAGCCTGTGCGTCGGCCGTGAACGAACCATCATCATCGAGCAAACCATCAAAGAAAAGGTTCCAGTTTCTGCCGACAGTGTAGCCTAACAGGTTTACAACATGGCGAACTGCTATATCCGCACAGTCCGGGAAAGTTTGACTTTGAAAAGTTACTTGCCCGTTTTCCACTGTGCTTATTTGGTATGTAGGGCCATTTGCTGCAGGCGTTGATTCATACGGTGACAACGGTGAAAGATCTATCTTTTTCAATAACTGTACGGTATTGCTTATTCCCTCTGCAGATTGTCTTATTTGCACCAGATTTTTCGGTGTTGGTTGGCATTTAATCAATCTGCTTGCCTCCGCATAGAACGTCTCAAGCTCTTCCTGCGAATTAAAGTGCTGTATGCAAAAGGCCATCATTATTTGTTCTGGAAAATATTTCGGCGCAAATTTCTCCGGCGCAGCAGCATCAAACTCTTCACCTGCGTCTTCCTGGTTGTCCATCGCAAAAAACGCACTGCGTGTTAGGTGGCAAATCGTGTTAGCCGAATTTCGACCTTGAGGTGTGCTCAAATCTATATTTGCACCAGAAAAGTGGTTAGCAAAAAATTGGCCGCGGGCTTCGCGAGCAGCTATATTCGCTAACTTCTTTACTATATCTTTATGCGTATCTAATAACCCTCTAGCACCTTGCACCGTACTGTTTGTATTCCCAGTTAAAGCTGTTAAATATTCCTGTGCCTCAATTTTTTTTGCGTTAAATTCTTTTCTCAGTTCTGTTGTAAGAGTCTTCACTTTAGCAAAATCTTGTACACATATGCTTATAATAGAATTTGCTGCTGTCACTCGGGCGATCATATCCATCGACTCAT
>JAZQHA010000221.1:0-9801 GCA_045540315.1 Acutalibacteraceae bacterium
GATGCATTTCAAGGCCAAGCCAGTCTCGTATGTACTGAGACCGGCTCACCTCGCCTTAGGGTATCTCCAGAGGTTATGTGGCTAACGCCTGGCAACGGATTCGAAGGAGTATTTACGGTTGTATCAAACGTAGATTGGAAAATTGAATAATAAAATACTAAAATTATGGCAAAACCAAGTTGGGTAAAAACAAACCCCTCATCAGGTAGTGGTAATGCGACCGTATCAGTATCATCAACTGCAGAACATACAGGCCGCGTTGCGCGTACGGGGGTCCTTACATTCAAGGCTGCAAATGTAGCCAATGTTGAGCGCACGGTAAATCAGGCGGGTAAGCCTGAGCATGTTGATATTGATGATGCAGCATCGGCAGATAAAGCTGGTAAGGTGGTGACTATTTCGGGTATCTCTAATTCGAAGAAGTTGACCTTTGAGCTTGGCACCGGTGACCTCGATATCGTGCTGCCATCGAGTTATATCGCAAACTCGCTTACTACGAACAACGGCGCAGACATTTCAGGCGACCCTGGCGCGAGCGCGGAGTACCCATTCTCTATCGCTATTACCGTACCAGCCAACACATCTACAAGTTCCAAGAGCCGACAGATTATCGTCACCGACGAGGCGGGTCATACAGATGTGTGTACGCTTACTTCAGCTGCTGGCGATGCTTATCTCAATGTTCAGTTGGGCGATATCGAACTTGACTACAAGGGCACAGCAGTCAATGTGACAGTAGAGTCTAACACTTCATGGACTGTTGAGTAATTATGGCTAAGTTAGTTAAAAAGTGGGGAGACCACAGTGGAGATACTTTCACTGTGGTATACGACCCGCAAGGTGGCGAAGCCATTTTCTCATCAGCACCTAATAAAGGGATGGAGAGAGAATCTATTGTAGAAGTAAAGGGAACAGAGGAATCTATTGTAATACTCGTGATACAAGGTTCTTCTGCGTCAAAGTGGCAAAGCCATGCTGAGCTAATGCGCGGTAACGTGAAGTGTGGTATTTTCCTCGATGAAAAAGGTACTCCTTGCACAGTAATAATTAACAGAATATGACACAGCTCGTCAAACAATGGCCTACAGGCACAGGCCACCTCTCCGTTGCCTATGAGGGTAACGGTGATGGCACTGCTATCTTCTCATCGAGCGAGAATACAGGCGAGGAGCGCACTATGGATGTGTCGTTCGTCGATGCTTCACGCTCCGTTATTGTTGTGCGGACTGTGCGACAGGCCGCGGCAGAGGTTACAGAAACATATACACGCCTCACCTATATCGAGGCTGCGGGCGCGCAGTATATCAATACGGGGTATGTAGTGCAGGAGGATGACATTATCGAGATGGACTATATCCGTACATCGTCAACAAGTGCCGACAAGGCTCTATTTGGCGCAACCGATGGCACTAATGGTATATGGTATAGCATCTATGGCACTACTGCTTATTATCGCTTTGGTCATAACGCATCAGATAGCGTCAGCGGTGCGGGCAATAGATATGGGGTAAAGTTACAGAAGGGCAATGTCGAAATCGACAACTTTACCGAGACACTCTCATTCACAGCGTTGCCAGATGTGCCGTTGTATCTTTTTGCGGGCAATAACAAAAATGAAAGTCAATGGATGTATTGCTACTGCAAGACTCGCGCGTTTAAGATTACCAAGCAGACAGGTGAGGTGGTTATGGAACTACGTGCTTGCAAGCGCAATAGCGATGGTAAGATAGGTATGCTCGATAGTGTGTCAGGTAAATTCTTTGAGAACAGTGGCACAGGCGAGGACTTCATAGCAGGTGCTGAGATAAAGACTACCTCAGAGTACGAACTTATCGATTATGTTACGTTCACAAAGGATAAACTTTATGACCTCGGTGTAGTCAAGAGTACATATACCTTGGAGGTTATGTTCAAGCGTAGCGAGAGCACCACCACGCCTTATCTATACGGTATCGTAACAAACCCTCATACAGCATCTGTAACCGCTTATATGTCAAGTGGCGGTGCTTGGCGATTTGGCTCATCATATAAGGGGTTAAGCACCAATAACACCATCATAAATAGGGTTATCATCTCGAATGGAACAACAAACTTTAATTTCGGTACAGGAACATTCACAAAATCGACATTCACAACCCCTGATACAGTAGTGCTTGGAGGCTATAGGTCTGCATTGGGTTCGTTAATAAGGAACTATCAAGGTAGAGTGTACTTCTTCCGTATCACCGAGGGCAGCACCCCTATAATTGATTACTACCCTTGCAAGCGCAAGAGCGATGGCGTAGAGGGGTTCTGGGATTGTGTGAGTCAAACATTTGTAGAGAGCATATAGTAATTGTTAAATATTGTTAGAAATAGTCTGCTATTAAAAAATATTATTATATTTGCAAAAGAAAAGTAATTCGAGGCCAGTTAAGGGTAGCTGCTCGGCAATATTAACAACATAAAATATAAAAACTATGGGATTAAACTGTGGATGCCCTGCTGGTCCACATCTCGCAGACCTCGAGATTAAGGACTGTAAGGAAAGTATGGGTCAAGTACAAAAAATAGCGTTTCAGCGCATATATAAGTCCGCTGGAGTGCTTAACTCAATCACTGACCCGCTTAAAAAAGCATCATTTTCGACTTTATTCTCGGCCGCGGATAGTACAAAGATGGTAATTTCACCATATATCCAAGGACCGGCTTCTGAGCCTGGCGCGGCTCGCACATTTGGTGGTGGTAATCAGACGCTCGGCGGCATTGAAATTATTATCGGCCGCGAACCAACGACGTTTACAGCTACTATCTACCAGGAAAGCCAAAAAACAATTGCACAGCTCAAGCAGTACATGTGTGAAAATGTGGGTGTATGGCTTGTAGATGAGAACGGCAATATTGGCTGTTTGGTTGATGATGTTGATAATCCAACGGCCTATATGCCAATTCCAATCGGTAAGTTGTTTATCGGTGACAAGAAGCTGGGTGGTTTCGAGGAGCCAGATAGCAATACAATAGAGTGGTCATTCTTCCCCAATTGGAGCGACAATTTCTATATCATTAAGCAAGAGGATTTGGATTTTAATCCGCTTACTGAGTGGATTAATGTTGCTTCGGCATAAAATTTTATGCTATGAGAAAGAAAAAAGAGCAAAAAGTAATGCTCGTGGCCCCGGCGCATGGTCTATCGCAGGAGTTCGGCCTTGCCCATGCCGAGCGCCTGCTAGACATGGGGCCTTATGTAAATGGTGGATGGGAATTACCACACGATAGCAAATATCACTACGACGAAGAAAATGGTCTTAGACTTAAATCAGATAAAGCAAATTCTGTTGAAGCCGACTAAGCGTCAGGTTATTCAGAAAGCTGTAAATATGCAGCGCCGTCTTAGGTTTCATACTGAGACGAATATCGCTGTATCTGATATTAGTCAACCTACGTCCATTTTTCTAGATTGGGTGAAGAATTTGCTTCCGAAGGATAAATTTAATATTTTCCTTCAGCTGTTTAAGTTTCCATTGCCAACTCCCGCCGTAGTTGAGGACGTCTATAGAGAACTCGAAAGAGTTTTCTATAGCCGTAACTCATCGAGTTCATACCAATTTACTGATTCAGAACTCGCAGAAGATTGGGCGCTATATAAAAAGAATAAATTGAACGAACCCGAAGTATGGAAAACACTTGGTTGGAAGAAAATGCAAGTATCGCCCAACAGTATTTTGGTAGTCGACCTTCCTCAAGTTCAAATATCTTCGCGTCCAGAACCTTATTTCTATTGGCTTGAAATCGATGCAGTAATCGACTATCAAACTTCTGCGCTCGATGAAAATATGTTTGACTGGCTAATATTCAAACAGCCTGAGAACAAAATAGCAGTTCTTGATACTTCTAGCATAAGAGTGTATCAGCTGAATGAGAAGAACGAAATCCAGTCCTTAGTCTCAGAGGCAAACCATGGTCTAGGCTATTGCCCAGCTCGATTCTTTTGGTCGGCTCCACTTAACGAAAAGAATAAGGACCTTAAGAAAAATCCTATCACCAAGGAGCTGTCAAACTTGGACTGGTATTTGTTCTTCGCATTGTCTAAGCAGCACTTAGACTTATACGCTCCATACCCTATATATAGCGCGTATGAGGCAGATTGTAACTTTGAAAATAATGAAACAGGCGAATATTGCGATGGAGGATTTTTGCGCAATGCTAAAGGCGAGTATAAAATACTCAATGATGGCTCGGTTGAAAAATGCCCTTGCTGCAACGAAAAACGAATTGCTGGGCCTGGCTCATTCTTAGAAGTACCTATTCCGAATCAGTCTGAGGGTATAGCTGATATGCGTAACCCTGTTCAGATTACAACTATCGATAGAGATTCGCTTGACTATAACGTCAAAGAGTGTATGAGGCTCAAAAATGATATTGTCATATCAGTAGTTGGTTCGGGTGGTACTGTAAGCGAAAAAGAGGCAATCAACGAGACTCAGGTAACTGCTAATTTTGAAAGCAAAACTTCGGTGCTTAATGCTCTCAAAACAAATTTTGAATCCGCACAGAAGTTTGTCGAGGACACAGCGTGCAAACTCAGATATGGAGCAGCTTTCATAGCTTCTTCGATAAGCTGGGGCACAGAGTTTTACGTTTTTACAGTAACAGAGCTTTATTCAAAATATAAGCAGGCAAAAGAAAACGGAGCATTAAATTCAGAGCTTGATGCGATATCGCAGCAAATTCTTGAAGTAGAATACCGCAACAACCCGCTCGTTTTGCAGAGAATGCTTATTTTGAAACAGTTAGAGCCTTATCCCCACAAAACATTAGACGAGGTATTGAAGCTGTATGAAAAGCAACTGCTAAGTGAGAACTTAGTAAAGCTCAAGATAAATTTCACCGCTTTGGTCGAAAGATTTGAGCGTGAAAATATTAACATAATTGAGTTTGCATCAAATAAGCCATTACGAGAAAAAATCAACATAATTAGTAAAAAACTTTTAGAGTATGTATCAGAAGATGGACTTACAGCAGTTGAAAAGCCTTAGTTTAGAGGCATTGAAAACTCACAGGGCACAAGCGTCAGCTAGAAAAACCGAGCTTGAAGGCCTTAAGGCAAAAGGTGGTAAGAACTGGTCCGACCAGTTGCAAGAAGAGCTTGATGAGGTAGTTCTTTTTCTTGTTGACCTCGACGAGGCAATTGAGGAAAAGCAAGCAGCTACTAAAATCGAGTCAGCAGCTCCTTCCTATATTCCTGAGAAAGGCACTGAGAAGATGGTGCATTTGTCTATCGTGCATGGGCGCCGATTTAATCCTAACACAGGAAAAGAGGAGTCAACTCCTTATACCCAGGTATTTACGTTCGCGGAGTGGCAACTCTTTAAGAAGAACTTCGCTCGCCTTGGCTATGCCATTTTGGCAGTTTTGCACGACCCATATGGAGATGCTGCGGGGCTTGTTGCAAAGAGTAAATAATATCTAAACCACAAAGCTATGTTGACAGTTGAAATGTTAAGGCAGAGCTCGGCTCTTACGGGACTTAGCGACGAACAGTTGGCGGCCATCGCCGAAATGTCAAAAAACGATGAGAACACCGTAATAGGCACTAGAATTGGTGCACTGCATGGGCAGTACGATACCGACATTTTTGGAATCACCGGTATCAAAAAGAAGGATGGCGAGAAGAGCTATGAGTATGCCAAGCGCGTACTCGGAGAGTATAAGACAAAAGCTGAGTCAGTAAAAACGATTCAAGCAGAGCTTGAGGGCGCAAAGGCCCAGATAACAGAGCTTCAGGGAAAACTTGAAAAAGGCGTGGGTGACGAGACTTTGGGGCAGCAGTTAAAGGACGCTAAGGCACAAGTTACTCAGCTCCAGGCTCAGTTGCGAACAAAGGAAACTGAGTTTGCCACTAAACAGTCAGAGTTTGAGGCTACTATTAAAAGTACTCATGTAGATTATGCCTTTCAAGCAGCTACATCTGGACTTAAATTTAAGGCAGGTATTACCGAGCCTATTCAGAAGACTCTTTTGGGTGCAGCTAAAGCTGAAATTTTGGCGAAAGGCACGCCTGATTTTATCGAGGATGGCCAGGGAGGTAAGAAGCTTGTTCTCCGCGGAGCAGATGGTAATATCTTGAATAATCCAAAGAATAACCTCAATCCTTACACCGTGCAGGAGCTCATCATGGAAACATCTCTTAAGGATGTTATAGATACAGGTCGTCATCAAACGGGTGGAGGTACAAGCGGAGCTGGAACGGGCGGCGGAGGTACAAGTGGAGTTCTTGATTTATCGGGTGCAAAGAGTCAAGTAGAGGCCGACAAAGCGATTGAGGCCCATCTGCTTTCGAACGGCTTAACACGTGATTCTCAGGAATTCGCAGAGAAGTCATTGCAGCTACGAACTGAGAACAACGTAGCCGACTTACCATTGCGATAAACAGTAAAATGCTATGAGGCGTAAAAGGGTAATGCACCATAGTAGCATAAGTATTAACAAATAAAAACAATAAAAATTATGAGTTTAGTTCAAACACGTATCCAGAACATTCGCGCGAACTCTAATCTTGATAAGTTTGAGTATCGCCCTAGTCGATACGGCGCGCTCAATGCTTTTATGGTGCAGTCTGACGACCCTACTGGTATTCTTACAGAAGAGTTGAAGCAGAAGGCCCGAACTTCAATCGGTAGCACGTTGGAGACACCGGTAATCGACTACGACGCTGACATTACTATCGGTAATGAGCGCACTTTGACCATCCAGGACAGCGAGAATACCTCGAAGATGATTCAAATCACTTTTGCTACCTATGCTTGGGGCTTCACCATTGCACCTGCAATGTACATGAACAACGAGATTGGTATTCAGAAAGACTTCGAGACCAAGATGATGAAGTACATCTACAAGTTCGCTCAAAAGCTCGACGAGGCGGCTCTGGCTGCTTTGGCCGCCAACAAGACCAAGGTCATTAAGAATGGCCTATTGTATGATAAGACGGGCAATACTATCAACGCCAAGTGGGCAGAGCGCGAGAATGTATTCGGCGACCTCGAGGTTATCATGGGTGCGAATGACTTCTTTGGCCAACTTCATATTATCGGTGACCCCGGTGTTGAGTCTATCATGCGTAAGTTGCAGCAGCACGGCCTCTACAACGACGATAACAAGCAGAACGAGTTTGGCACGAAAATTGTTCACTTGACTAATAACATTGCCGCAACCGTAGGTAAGTACGCTCAGGGCTATGCTGTTAACGCAGGCGCGCTTGGCATGTTAACTCGCTTTGAGCGCGATTGCTTGCTCGGCACCGTGTCAGGTGATGGCCATGAGTGGGGCATCGCAACTCTTCCATTGCTCAATATGCCTGTTGGCACATATTTCTACGACTCTGTGGGCGATTTCAGCGCAATCGCAGGTGCAGCCACTGCAGATATGAAGCGCACTCGCAAGGAGCACTACGGCTTTGCAGTAGATGTAGCGTTCATCACGGCGTACAATAGCGACGCAGATACTTTGCCAAGTCCTATCCTGGCATTCAATATCTCTAGTGAGGATGCTACTTATGCTAAGCCAGTATTTGTAGTTAATCAATAAGCACGAGCGACAATAGCAAATCCTTGAGTTGTTATTAGCTTTGTTGGGAGGCGCCGGGGTACAAGCCTCAGACGCCTCCTTTTTTTATAAAAATGACAGAATTATGGTTAGAGCTAGAGATATACAAGAAGAATTACTCCATCTTATAGGGTGGGAACAGAATTACGATACTACAGATTTGCGAATATCGGACGCTTTAACTGTGAGCGAAAGCGGCTTATACTTTCAGCAAATTCACCCACTGTTAACGCTTCAGAATTTATTTTGTATTGCTCCGGACTTCAAAACTATGGACCCAGATAGTTATGATGAAACAGAACAATACGCGAAAGGAGCCATTGTCGCAGGCAATGGAGCTCTGTATAAAGCTTTACAGAGCTCAAAAGGAAAGCAGCCAAGCTCTGAGCCAGAATATTGGGTAGAGACCACTCCATTCTCTGAGTGGCTTGAAAATAAAACAAAAGCCAGTATTCAGAAAGCAATTACTAGATACTGCGCCGAGAAAATTACGCGCGGAGTCTATAAGCCTCTGTGTGAAAATAGAATATTGTTTGATGGTACTGGCCGTTTAGTAGACACCATCAAGAACAAAAAGAATTTGGTGGGCTTCGAGATTGTACCTATTCGAGCTAAAGGAGTTACCACCAAAATAAATAAGATTGGCCTTCAATTTACTGAGCCGGGTGAATATACTTTGTATCTTATGCACTCGAGCATGGGCCTCCCCGTAAAAACTATTAAGCTAACTAAGACGCAGAAAAATAGTATGGAATGGTTTTCTCTCAAGGATATTTATCTTCCATACCAGAGCGATAATAATGGAGCGGGAGGTAGTTGGTATTTATGCTATTTTCAATCTGAACTTCCTGAGGGCAGCCAAGCTATAAAAAAGGACAGGGACTGGTCAAAAGGGCCTTGCAGTTCATGTTCTCGCAGAGAATTTCTTGCCTGGGAAGCCTGGTCAAAATACTTAGAAATTCATCCATTCTTTGTCAATGAGGAGCTTATTAACACCGATGAGAGTGTAAATATGTGGGATGCTGCGAATAACCAGTATACATATGATTGCAATTATGGCATCAATCTGGAAATAACTGTAAGCTGCGATATTACAGATTTTATAATTGAGCAGCGAATGCTATTCCAAGATGTTATAGCTAAGCAGGTCGCGATAGATATGCTTAAAGAGTTAGCGTACAACCCTAACGTAAGAACAAACAGGCACTCGATAAATGCATCAAGGCCAGATATTTTGTATGAGATAGACGGTGACTCATCTTCAATGAAACAGTCAGGCCTTAGCTATCAACTTGATTTAGCGTTTAAGGCGATTGATTTAAGCACTCGGGGTATTGACAGAGTATGCTTGCCTTGCAATAACAACGGGATAAAATATAGAACAATATGAGTATAAAAAAATATAATGCGTCTCTTCGTAATTTGGAAGCACGTCTTAGGGCATTTAAGGAGTATATACCCACTATGCTTGAAGAAATTGTGCGCCAAAACGAAGAGGTCATTATATCATATGTACAAGGTGACCAGCTATATAGAAGGGGTGTAAACGGCGCAGACGTAAAAATCTGGTCTTACGCTCCTTATGTCTTGAGCACCATAAAGCGCAAACGCAAAAAAGGGCAACCGACGACACGAGTTACGCTAAAAGATAAAGGCGATTTCTATGCCGGAATGCATTTAGTGTTTGAGCCCGATGGATTCTATGTTACTTCAACTGACAAGGTGACACCATTCTTGACAAAACGATACGGGGGCACAATTTTTCGACTTACTGATAAGAATATGACTAAGCTTTTACAGATTCATATACGAAAAGAATTTATCAAACGCATAAAGCAAATAGCGAAGCCATGATAGAAAACTCTATACAAATACCTTACAAAGAAAATCCTGTGCTGCTTGATAAGGTATTACAGAATATACAAAGCACGCTTACGCAAAAACTTAAATGGCTCAACCACGCGTTCGGCAAGGCGTATAAGCTCACAGAATATCAGCAAGACGGAAGCAAGTTTATATACCCAGCAGCGTATAATGGAGATGGGGAGTATATATCGCTTTTGCCAAATGACAATTTAGGTAACTTTTCATGGTTTGACATATATGACCCTCAGAAAGTTACTCAAATCGTGCAATCAACGCCACAGTATACATTTAGCGGGGCTTTAATATTCTGGTATAAACTTGATAGCATATACGGCGATAAGTCAGTTTTATATA
>JAZQHA010000222.1:0-7174 GCA_045540315.1 Acutalibacteraceae bacterium
TCATCACTATCCACAAAACAGATATACTCACCTTCGGCTTCTGTTAATCCTCTGTTCCGAGCAACAGAAACACCGCTATTGGCTTGATATATATATTGTACTCGAGAGTCTAGCCTTGTCCATTTGAGACAAATGTTCTCACTGTTATCTTTGGAGCCATCGTCGACAAGTATTATCTGCAATTTTGAATACTGTTGATGTACAATGGATTGAATACAGTCATCAAGCCATGTTTCTGCGTTGTAAACAGGAACGATGACACTTACTAAATCTGGAGTATGAGATTTCATTTTCTCTTGGTGAGATTTCGGACAATATTGATGATGAAACGTGCCATTCTGTAAGAATAGCGCTTAATCGTACTTCGATTAAAATAATGCAGTACGGACCCTTTATAGCCCTTTGTCATCAGGCGCTGAAGGAATAGCTCCCTTATAGGGTATCTAAGAGGTGAATACCAGAAGGATGGATTGTACCTAACCGCTTGATTAAAACTAACCTTCTCCAACAGCATGCTCTTTTCCAAGGGGGCAACGAGCATCTTTGCTTTTTCGCTGTGGAAAAAGATAACTGAGACTCCTGCTGAATCATCAATTTGGGGTAGAGCTTCTTTTACTCCCCAAAAATCGCCAATCGTGATGTCCGCCGAACGGGGTAACTGTGAAGCCTGGCAGTTATAGCACGATTCTCGCAAGCAAAAGTCAGAAACCAAGGCATCGTGGTAATAGTCTTTTTTATTGGGAATGATGATGGAATCCCCATTTTCGTATACTATTTTGCTTCGCGTCCCCTTAATCCCTTTTTCTTTGTATCGAAAATCAACTCTGACCACCTTGTTGTCATTAGTTCCGTGATAAGCTAGATACTCATGATACAATCTACTGGGCATCATACCATGACAGATGATATCACAGGTATACAGTAAATCTGATGCTGCATATTTGTTCCCGAGAAATCTCTTCAATCCTATTATTTGGCATGGTGTGCCGGTAAACAGAACATGAAGACCGTTTTTGAGATCTTCCATTACCTTCTTGTATGCAGTAGCTGCGCTGCTATGGGTATATTTTGCCCCTCGCATAGCATGGAGTTCCTCCATTGATGCTGCTTTTCTATGTGCAATTGTTCCGTTTACTCCGTATGCCGCACCATAAACACAACCTCCCAGTTGAAATATTTCATTAGCTAATGCGGAGAATGCGCCCCCCGAAGAGGATTTCAGTAAAATGTTCTCATCTTTGTGAATTCCTGCATAGCATTCTGGTAATACGATATTTTTTGTTACAGTTGTGTTTGTATTGAGTACTGGGCATACCTTTAAGCATTTTTTACACCCGATGCAGATATCGGTATGAATGAAAGGACGAAGAAAACCTTCTGAATCTTCCCTCATTTCGATTGCATCCTTGGGGCATGAGGCCATGCATGTTTCGCATGCAGTACAGGTTTTTACCAATCTAATAAGACTGTTAGAAGATAAAGAACTACTCACGATGCTAATTTATAAATTTAAATGGCCAGATATGAACATTTTGTTTCATTTGGGGTAAACAAAACGAATGTTAAATTACTTAAAAAGTTCCTTAATAAACTGAAACGGTTTCAACAAGGTAAAATAAATTATGTATTGAGTTACACCCGCAAAGCGTCTTGCTCTTTTAACATTGATGAAACGAGAGTAAAACTGTATCAACTTTTGATAGATGTACCGATTGGTATCAAACCAGCTCATATCATAGTGATGGATAGTCCTAGTATCATCTACTATACTGATTTTACCTGTCGTAAAAGATTTTGGGTTAAAATATCGCGGGGGATATATAGTGATAGGCCAACCATCGAAGAACAATTCTTGCATGGAATCTGAATATGTGCATCCAATTTCTGAAAACTTTTTTGATATAACTGGAATCATGCTAGGCTGTTCAGGAATAAAGTGTTTGCCTCTGAAATAGTTGATGTACCAATTGGTAAAAGCGTGTTCTAAGGGGGCAGACATTCCCAAGCCAGGATTAATCGAAGAATAATTTTCCATTCCGAAATATGCTCCTTTCTGTAAGATATCGGTCATAGGACGGATGACTTCGACATCTGTATCAAAGTATATACCTCCATACTCATGAAGTACCCAGAATCTTGCATAGTCGCTCACGAATGCATATTTCTTAGCAACGTATGCTTCCTGCGTATAAGGAATCATGTTGACATCGAAGTTGCTTTCATTCCATTCTCTGATTTCGTAATCTGGGAAGAATTTTTTCCAGCTGTTGATGCACTTGATGGCGGATTTCGGCAATGGCTTACCGCCGAACCAGCAGTAGTGGATAATTTTTGGTATTGCGGTCATGGTTGATTATTTTATATGAATAGCTTTAATATTTTATTCAGTAATCTGAAAAATACTATTTTAACTGTACTCTGATGGTTGATAAGGGCGTGAAAGAGTCTGTGCTCAATGGATTTGGTGGTTAGTTGCTTATATTCTCTGTTGAAATCATTGACGCGATGGTGTGTGTATGCGAGCACAAGTCGGATTTCGGTGTAATGATTATTTAATTTTTCAATGGAATTATCTTCACCTAGCATTTCAAGCAACTCTCTGCGAATGGCTTGAAAGATGTTCATTAGGCGTAACTGTCTTTCGTAGGAAGAATCTTTGTTAATAAGAGAAGATGTGTTTCGAACATATTTCATGATGTGAGCAGGGGTGTAAACGCAACCTATTTTTGCAGAAGGGAGTAGCAATTGTAGATTTTGAGCGTTCTTCCAAGCTCGAGGAATAGGTATTCTGCGTCCACCGTATAGGTCCGTCAGTATGTCCGCTCTAACCATATAACTTCCTGCCCAATTCCATACTTTGGCACATATGAGTTGTTCATATATGCTCTTAGCTGGAGAAAAACAACCATGTCTTTTGGAAAAAGATTGTAATAAAATACCAGGATTGGAATCATCGACATGATATCCGTCTGCCAGGGCTGCCCCTACTTTGGGGTTAGCAATAAGTAGATTGGCTAATGTTTCCACGTTATTTGAGTCGAATATATCATCAATATCCCAACATATTAGGTATTCTCCCATGGAGTTGGTAAAGGCCGTTGATATTCCTCCTGCTAAGCCTTGGTTATCTTGGTTGACTATCTTTGTGCTAATTCCTGCAGTGTTGGCCTTTATGGCTAACTTTTCTAATTTTTGAGCAGAATCATCTTTCGACCCATCGTTGACGATGATGCATTCGAGGGGGCGATAGCTTTGAGCAAGCAAGCATTCGCCATACTGCTTTATGAACTTGCTGCCGTTGTAGCAGCTTGTTAAAATGCTTACTAATGGCTTCCTTTTTTTCATATTGGGAAATTATAATATAATATTCCTAATATTGTCGTGTCCCGCGATGTAGTCGGCGAGCTTTTCTCTGTAAAGCGAGAGAATCTGTTCCTCGTTTTTCATTAGAAAAGTAAAGGCTTCGATTAACTGTTCTGCGCTTTCTAGCTGTTGAACGGGAAGGACATAGCCATCTTCTTGTCCGAATAAATCAAGAGCTATGCCTCGCGCTTTGGTCGAATATCCCATGACCAGCGTAGGTACGCCTTGCGAATAGGCTGCAATGGAGGCATGGGTACGAGCCGTGATGAGGAATCGACAACGGGCGATATAGCCTTTCAGTTCACAGCAATTACAATCCTCAATCATAAGAACACGTCCTGTGTCCTTATACTGCTCATACAGCGGAGCCATAGCTGCTCGGTCGTAATTGTCGCTCCAGATGACGTGGGGAATAAGAGCGATGCTCATATTCGTTGTCGTAAGGATATGTTGCACCAGTCTCTTATAGTTTTCCATAGTCAATCCAGATTTCTTTTCATAATTCATGATAAGAGGACTGAGATTGATGCCGACGGTATTCTTTTCTTGGAATCCATCGGGAAGGGGAAGGTCGATTAGAGGAAGCGCAAAGGCAGGATCCGGAGCGAGAATGACATTGTCTGTACCCTGGGATACCAGAAAGTCTCTGGTGAGTGTTTCTCGGGCAACAATCTTATGATAGCTTTTTAAATCTTCCAGAATATTCGGAGTGACGAGTTCCGGTTCAAGAGAGCAGCCCCATAGAACGGTCTTCATGCCTTTTTTTTGTAACAGCTTATTCAGAAAAGCCATTTCTTCCGGCACATTTCGATAGCAGTAATTGTCGCCACCAATGGAAAAGGCGTAATCATAACCATTCAATTTGTACATGTCCCGATAGATGCGTCGCATGTATTTCTCGCGTGTATGATTTATTCTCTGAGAAATACGATAAATCAGGGACGATAAATCGTTTGAAATATCCGGCTGCGTATGGGGAAGAATGTTCGCCAGATTGTCTATGCCGTATCGTGCGTCTTCATCCGGATTCTTAGACAAAAGTGTGAATTTGACTTTATCATTCAGCAAAGTATGAGTGGCGCGGACGATGGCTTCACATCCGTGATTGCCACTGCCACCGTGAGCATAGAGAAGGATATTTTTATGCATGAGATATAATTTTTCTGAAGTTTAAATAAAAATATAATGCCCAAAGAGCATGCAGATTGAGCAAGTAAGAGATAACTCGGGTGTTGAAAGAAGAACCTTTGGGGCGTAGTTTTATTTCGCCGTTAATCAATTGCAATACTTCCTTGTCCAGTTCTTTTAATTTTGAGTATGTGGGTTGTTCCTGCTCTACAAACATTCCAAGATAGAGGTCTTCCAGTTCTTTCTTTACAATTTCTTTGTCTTCATCTGTTACTCCACAAGTAGCCATTACGAGATGATATGACTTCATGCGTATTGCCATGACATGTGGATAGTAGAAACGGAATCCAGCGCTAGTGGAGGAATTATCTGCGCCTTGCAGGTAAAAATAACCATGATGTTGAGAAAGTGCAATACAATTGCACGATTCAAAGACAGAAAGGAAGAAATCGTAGTCCTCGAGCAAATTATACTTGGGATTGAAACGAAGTTTATTGCTTTCAATCAGTTTTCTTAAAGTCCATTTATTACTAACGCCACCATACACGCCTGTTCGTTTTTGTTCTCCAATAAGGGTCATGAAGAAGGCCTTTTTTGTTTTCAAGCCTCGAGCAGAAGGCATGTATGCAATTTGTTCTCCCGAATGAGAGACTTTTGTCATGCCGTGAATGAGGATATCTGGACATTTTAGTTCTGATAATTCATCGTAAATCGCTTGGAACGATCCGGTATCCCACCAGTCATCTGCATCTGTAAATTGCACGTATACTCCTTCCGCTAGTTGCAGACCATTATTGCGGGCTGTAGAGACACCCGAATTCTGCTGATGATGGACTTTGAAACGTGCATCTCGTTGTTGCCATTTATCACAAATGGTTGCACTTGAATCGGTCGAACCGTCATTTACAAGAATGACCTCCCAGTCAGTATAGCTTTGTTCTGCTATACTTGTGAGACATTTATCAAGATATGCACCTTTGTTGTATACGGGAATGATGATAGAAAGAAAAGGCATAATCTTTAGTTCGGTGTATCTTTTCTGAACTGCATGGCTCTGCGAATGGTTAGCGGTAGGGCATAAGGTAAGGCTATAAGCGTCAGCCACCATTTATTTGTTTTAAGAATATATTTCGGATTTTTACCAAGTATGCTTAGCGCTATATGTTCTGCTGCAGATTTGTATAGATTGATAAATCCTTTACGATACAGCAGTTGCTGGTTAGCTAGCATAGCATACCCCATTTTATTGCTCCTTAACAGATTCCATGCGCCTTTTGTGAGGCCATCCGGTTGATATTCACAGATGTATATCCCTTTATTGAACCAACGCAACTTATAACCATCCATTGCAATGGCATCAAGACTGAGTTGCTCAGGTGCAAATATTTCACCTGGCCATGAAGGGAAGGGATATTTTTTTAAAATGTTTAATTTATATGCTTCCCGCATGTCGGCGTCAAGATTATATAGATTTCGTTGCAGATTTGTGCAATCTATATATCCTTTGTTGTTGACTGACGGCCAAACTCCTTTTACAGGCAATCCATTTTTTGTAAGAATGACAAAACCTACACCCACGAAACTATCGTCATTGTCTACTTGTGGAATAGATTCTTTTATCGTTTGTACAGCATCCGGTGTGAGATAGTCATCTGAATCCAGAATGAAGAAATATTTTCCCCTTGCTTTTTGCATACCCGAATTGACTGCTCTACATTTTCCACCATGAGGGACTTTTTCGTAAATGATGTTGAAATGGCTTACTTCTTTCTGCCATTGGTGAACCAATTCTTCAGTATTGTCATCTGAAGAATCATCCGATATAATCCATTCAAAATTAAAGCAGGTTTGTGCTAAAAGTGACTTGTAGGCCCTTTCGAGAATATAAGCTCGATTGTATGTTGCTGTGTGAATGGAGATGAGTGGAGTCATGGTTTATGATTTTGCAAATGTTGAACTAACCTGCTGGAAGATTTACCGAGAGAAAGGAGTAGACAAAGTATTTTCAGTTTGAAATGTGTTTTACCATTGAAAAAGATATGAAGAAGATGTTTTTTTATGCCACTCATGGCAAAACTCCAGTAATCGTTATTTTCTGAAGTAATTTGCACAGCACGACATGCTACCTTTACGCAACTTTCTGTGTAGAAGTGCAGTGCGTCATCTGAGAAGGAAGGTATACATTTCTGTGCATATTTCCATGCATTGTATGTGTTGTGTAGCTCATCCAATGAGTGAGGTGTAAGGTCTGTTGCAGTTGATAGACTGCTTTCTCGTTTGTGGTATGCATAAATCACTCCGGGTTGGTGGCATATGCTCGCCTGATGAAACATCTGAACCATCAGGAAATAGTCTTCACTTAGGGTTTCTTTAGGAAAACGGAATTGTTTCAGAAATGAAGCTTTGTATAATTTTGCTACAGGTCCCCACCATTCATAACGAGCTAAGTGATTGTATGCTTGTATGGAGTTGACTTGACGTGATGTCGAAATATCAGGTGTCGACCATGAAATCGTTTTTATACCCCGGATAATTTCAACATCCCCAATTGCAATATCGGCATTATGAAGTAAGATTGTTTGGAGGAGACTATCCAATGCGTAGGGAGAAATCTCGTCATCTGCATCCATGAACATGATGTATTCTCCAGATGCTGTCTCAATGCCCCTGTTTCTGGCTATGG
>JAZQHA010000223.1:0-2036 GCA_045540315.1 Acutalibacteraceae bacterium
AAAGGAAGATGTGATTTCCTTTTCAATGGAGACGGGTAATTTCAACTGTCCGCATTTCTTGAATACTTCTCGAAGGAATGCCTTTTTTGACATGACCAGGGTCCCTGCATCCAGTCTGCACTGGACTTGAGCCTGAATAGATTTGAAGAGACGGATGTAGTTGTCTTCTCTCCTCTCCGCCGCATTGTATTCCGGAAGAAGGGCGGTGTTGATGCCGAGGCTCACGGTGGCCCAACTGGTGATATCCTTATCGAAGGTTTCGGCTGCGACAGATTTCTCTTTCTCAAGTCTGGCTATCTCCTCGTTGAATGCCAGCAGCCATTCTTCACAGAACTCGCTTTCCTCAGTGGTAGGTAAGCGGTTTCCCTTGCCAGCGACCTCTGTCAAAGTGTAGCCGGTGGGGGTTTTATTTACCTGCACCGTTACCAGAGGTGCATCCGGCTTCGTGCGGCTGCGCAGGAAGTAAATGAGCATACTTCCCTTGGCCTTAATGATGTCGCCACCATACGAGCCGACACAATGGTTCAGAAGGATACCTTCTTCATAGAGGTCTTCATTGCAGTTAGGCGCCTTCATGATGAAACGCTTATCCGGCAGTACATCAGCAATTTTGCCCGCATAGCATCTGGCAAATTCTGCGAATTCGCCGTATTCGGAAGAAGTCTTATCTGCGAGGATACGGTTGTAGTTGAAGACCATTGTATCGTGCGCTGCAATAAGTCTGTGGGGCAGTGTGAACGGCGCCTTAGGGGATATTTCCTTCGCCATTCGGTTGTAGTCTTCCAACAGGCTTTCCAGCTCCTGAAGCGTTTTGCAGATACCCTTCTCATCCGCACTCCGTTTCCCTTCATCGATGATGTACTTGAGGTACTGGAGAGGGGTGCAGTATTTTTTGAGATTATGCTTCGTGTAGAAATGCATCGCTTCCGGCAGACTTGTCGTTTCGAAGAGGATTTTGCCGCCGCGTGTCTTCAGCTTGGTTGAACGTCCACGGACTTTCCAGAAATCGTACTTACCCTTTACTTTTGTATCGAAAGCTCGGAGCCAGATATCATTCAGTTCCTGAGCCTTCTCGTACGCTCTGGAAAATTCTTTGAAAGATGTGGGTTTCAGCTGATTCATAAGGAGCATGAATACCAGTTTCGATTCGTCTGGCTCTGCCATGAGCAATTCGTAGTCAGGCTTTGTCAAACCAAGCCACTTATGGATGGCTTTTATCTCTCCGCCAAGTGGCTTACCTGCCGACCTGCTGCTATTAGCCAGACACGGCAGGAACCATGGATTTTTGGCCGTTGTCTGCAGAATCGCCTGGAACATGTTTCCTGTGTAGCGAAGCGTATTCAAGAGTCCTCGCATGGGGGAAGAATTAGCTGCGGAAAGGATTGTGTATAGCCTGTTGTCCATGACAGAGAGGGCGCCTTCATTCAGTTCGTAAATGTGCTCCAGAAAGCCATATGTGGATGATGCGCCGATATCATATTTAACCGGGAGTGACGGAGATTTCTCTGAACAGTGAAAGGCTATCCTGTCTGTATAGCTAAGATATTTGACTCTTTTTGCACCCATCAAAGCCTTCAGTTCTTCTTCCACTTTCGATTCTATTACCTCTCGTTGCTTCTCAGTCATTACCGTAAGGGGCCCGTTTTTAATCGTAGGATTCACCGGGATATCTTTCCCAATTCTCTTACTTGCCTCCGCATGCGAACAGGCCGTTCTTATCCTCTCTTCCTCGATTGCAGCGTCCCGCTTAGTTTTCCACATTGCAGGGATATCATCCCATTTCTGCCAACTTTTGTCGTATAGTATTTTTCTTGGGGCCGAGCCCTCAATCGGATACCCAATGTAATACGACTCACCGGTAATCCAATTGACAGCAAAAACCGTAGAGCTATTGCTCGTCCACGTTACGTGACGGTAGCGGGAGAAACGCGCAGCACGCACTCTTCCTCCTGCATAGTTTCCTGAGATATGGATAGCTGCGTAATACACCTCGCCCAGATAGGGGTTGCATAGGACGGGGACGATACTGTTTCCGG
>JAZQHA010000224.1:0-26966 GCA_045540315.1 Acutalibacteraceae bacterium
AGCCCAAAGAAAATAATTTTTTTTTTTTTTTCTTTGTAGCCCCAGGCCCACCTTCGTTCCGCCGGGGTGGGGCGGAAGGCCCCTTGGGGGCCTCCGGCGCCTCGCGGCGCCCTATTGCTTTATGCCGCCTGGTAATTAATATAGGGGCACTCTAGAAGTCATCGCGAACCTTTCTCGTAGGGCTGACCGCTGGCCATAGGCGCTATAGACTTGCCTACAAAAAGGACTAATATAACAATCGTCAAAACGTAGGGGAACATACTCAAAAGCTCCGATGGTATTGCGATTTGTCCACCACCAAGCGTGACGGCAAAAGCTTGTGCAAAGGCAAACAAAAGGCATGCTCCATAGGCGCCAAAAGGGGTCCACTTACCGAAAATGACCGCCGCCAACGCAATAAAGCCTTGGCCACTTATGGCCGTGGGGGTAAACTGCGATAATACTGATAAAGTCATCGAGGCGCCACCTATTCCGGCTAAAACTCCAGAGAAAATAACGCTACCATAGCGCACACGAGCTACGTTTATACCAAGCGTATCTGCTGCCGCCGGATGTTCTCCAACCGCAGAAATTCTCAAACCCCACTTAGTCTTATAGAGCAAGAGCCACAGTAAAGTTGTCATTAAAATCGCTAGCACCACCGTAATGTCAACGGTTCCGAAGAGGCGCGGCAACTTGTTCTCGAGTCGATATGTTGTAGTCTGGTCATTGAAGAGCAACCTACACAAAAACAGCGACAATCCTGGTCCAATGAAATTTAAAGCCATTCCAGAGATAGTTTGGTCGGCCTTAAATGAAACCGTCGCGACGGCATGTAACAAAGCTAAGAGCGCACCAGCTATTCCCCCAGTCAATAAGCCAAGCCAGGGATTCTGCGAATGAAATCCTACGGCGGCCCCTACAAATGCACCAAACGTCATCATGCCCTCGAGTCCTACATTCACAACGCCAGACCTCTCTGAAATCACGCCGCCCATCGCACCAAACACCAGTGGTGTCGAGTACATCAACATTGCACTCACTATCGAAAACACACTACTTAGCATTTTTCTTACCTCTTTTCGCGAGTTTATCGGCAAGCATTGGTGCCACGCCGGCTAGCGCCACAAAGAACAACATCGAGCCAATCGCAATAGACATAATCTCCGAAGGGATACCCAAATCCATTTGCAAGGCGCTGCTACCATAGTTGAGGGCGCCAAAAAATAGCCCTGACAAAATACATCCGAGCGGCGACGTCCGAGCAATAAGCGCCACAAACAAGCCGTTAAATCCGACATTTTCGAACATACCCAACTTATAGACAGCATGTGGCGAAACTCCCGTCACCGTCAAGGCCGCCGCCAAACCACAAATCGCGCCAGAAATAAGCATCGCCGCCATAATATTGCGCTTTACACCTATGCCAGCGAACTCAGCGGCCTTAGCGTTGTGGCCGACCGCGCGAATTCCGTAGCCCACGCTGGTTTTGTACAGCAAAAGCCAAATTATCACCGCCACGACAATCGCCACAACGACTCCAATATTTACGTCTGTCTTGAGCAAGATATCCGACAGCCAACGGTTTTGCCGAAGGTACTCTATGCCCTCTTTCGACTTTTTCCACTTGTAAAAAAGCGTCGTAAAGCCTGCCTCATTTATCGATAAGCTTCGCATCGTATTTGGCTTGTGAAACGAGTCAGAATCCACGATGAAATTGCACAAGTAAAAAGCAATCCAGTTAAACATAATGCCCGTTATAACCTCATGTATACCAAATCTCGCCTTGAGCCCCCCAACAAGTCCACCAAAAATCGCACCCGCGAGCATACCTGTCAAAATAATGATGGGAATCTGCAAAACTGGCGGTAAATTTAACTTAACGCCAACCATCATCGCAGCCACTGAACCAATTATGTACTGTCCCTCTGCACCGATGTTAAACAGGCCGGTCTTGAAGGCAAATGCCACACTTATGCCGGTTAATATAATAGGAACGCTCTTCTCGATGACTTTAAAAACATACTTTGGCCGCGAGAAAATCCCATTAAATAGCGACCTCACCGCCATTACTGGGTCATACCCCGAGCAAGCTAAAACTACTCCGGCCACCAAAACGCCAAAAATTATCGCTAAAAATGTGGATGCAATCGGCTTTCTTAAAAATTTAATTATCTTTTGCATTTTTATTATTACCTCCCGCCATCAGCAAGCCGACCACGTTCTCATCAACCTCGCTCTGCTCAAACTCTCCAACAATTTTGCCGTCATAAATCACAGCGACTCTATCCGCCACACTAAGGACCTCATCCAACTCAAGCGAAATCAAAAGCACAGCCTTTCCCCTATCGCGCTGCTCCACCAAGATTTTGTGGACATACTCAATGGCACCTACATCCAGACCTCGCGTGGGCTGAACTGCAATTAGCAAATCCGGGTCGTTTGCAATTTCTCGGCCAATTATTACTTTTTGTTGATTCCCACCGGATAAGCTTCGAATCAGCAAGTTACTGCACTCTTCCGGGCGAACGTCATACTTCGAGATTATCTCGTTTGCAAATTTATTAATCTCGTTATAACTCAAGAAACCCGCATTGGAGTAGGGCGCCTCGTTGTACTTCTCGAGGATAACATTCTCCTCAACGGAGAAACTCAGCACCAAGCCGCGTTTGATACGGTCCTCGTGAATCGTCGAAATTTTATTCTTTATGACGTTACCTGGCCTCGTGTTATGAATGGTCTTACCGTTAATCTTAATCGAACCACTTGTCACGCGTGACAAACAAGTAATCGCCTCGACAAGCTCCTGTTGGCCATTTCCATCCACGCCAGCAATGCCTAAAATCTCCCCGCGACGTATACTCAAAGACAAACCCTTTAGCGCATTTATACCCTTATGCAACTTACTCGGGACGGTTATATTATCGACCTCAAAAATAATATCTCCAGGCTTTGCTGGTGTTTTTTCCACAACCAGCTTAACATTTCTACCTACCATCTTATCGGCCATTTCTGAGTGCGTAACGTCCTTCACAGAGACCGTATCGATATATTGTCCGCGGCGAATTATCGTGCACATGTCCGACGACGCCTTAATCTCCTTGAGTTTGTGCGTAATGATAATAATTGTTTTGCCATCATCCACAAGTTTTCGCATAATCTCGATTAAATCTCTTGTTTCTTGCGGCGTAAGCACCGCTGTAGGCTCGTCGAGGATAAGAATATCCGCACCTCGATATAGCGTCTTGAGAATCTCCACACGTTGCTGCATACCCACGGAGATATCCTCAATTTTCGCATCCTTATCGACTTTTAGGCCATACTTCTCTACGATTTCATCAATTTTCTCATTAGCCTTTTTCATATCTAGAAAAATACCAGCCTTAGTAATCTCCTGGCCGAGGATAATATTTTGAGTAACGGTAAAGTTCTCCACCAGCATGAAGTGTTGATGAACCATTCCAATTTTATTCTCGATTGCAATATTTGGCGTCTTCATGTCGATTTTACGGCCATTAATATAAATTTCTCCGTTGTCCGCTTGATACAAACCGTAAAGAATATTCATTAAGGTTGTTTTGCCGGCGCCATTTTCTCCCAAAATGGCATGAATCGACCCCTTTTTTATATCAAGACTTACGTTGTCCAACGCCCGACACTCACCAAAGTTCTTTGTAATGTTTCGCATCTGAACAGCATATTCTGCGCTAATGTCCACTAAATTTCTCCTCTCCCGTCAAGGAAGTTCTCCTTATATACCTCGAAGGTCTGCATATTGTACGGCACTGTTACCTCGCCTAACTCTATCTTGCGAGACAACTCTAACGCCTTTTGATAGACTGCCTCACTCATATTTTTGTGCTCCTCTGGAATTCCTACGCAGCGCTCTTTAAGGCCAAACTCGTAGTTCTTCCCGCCAATCATACCGCCATTCATGAGCTCTTTTGCAACTATTTGTACCGCGTTACCCACGTTTTTCACTGCCGAGGTAAGTATGTTGTCCGGCGCCAAATAAGACTGGTCTCTATCCACCCCTATGACGAACTTGTTCATTTCTTTAGCTGCCTCGATAAGACCGTAGCCAACACCACCTGCCGCATGAAATACAACATCGCAGCCCCTCGAGAACATTCTCGTGCCAATGGCCTTCCCCTTAGCTCCGTCTGTGAAGCTATCTGCGTACTGCACATCAACATCAATCGTGACACCGCGCTCTCTTGCCGCATGCATAACGCCAGCCTCGTAGCCATATTGAAATTGGTCAACAATTACACCGTGCATACCTCCCACAAAGCCAACCTTATTAGTTTTCGTGGTCATGCCGGCGATGTAACCCACTAAAAATGCACCATCTTGCGCCCGAAATACTATTCCGGTAATATTGTTACCAATGCTTTCTCCAAAATCATAATCAACGCTCACGAAGTTCTTATCGAGATTCCTCTCTGCAACGGACTCAATCGGGTCTGCCAAGACATTCCCAACTCCAATAATTAAGTCGCTCGACCCATCAGCAAGTCGCTCGATAATCGGCTCAAAATCTAAAAATTGCTTTGGCTCCACGTAACTCACTTGTACACTCGAGTTACTCTCTCTCAAGGCATATAAACCCTCTAGCGCCGATTGGTTAAATGATTGGTCATTCACACCACCCAAGTCCGGAACCATCGCGATTTTAAAAACACCATCATTGCGTATACTTTCAGGGTCCTCCCAAGTGCATCCCGACAAGTTAAATACCATCATCGAGACAAGAAACACGCCCCAAAATCTCTTCACCATAAATCCTCCCGCCACTCTCCAAAATACTATCTCAGGAGTGCCATATTTGATATCTTTTTTGAGGGTTGCCGCTCCGGCCGCGAGGCCAACGAAAATAAATATTTATTTTCGTTGTGGTCCAAAGCCCAACTTTGTTGCGCTTTGGACTAGCCGAATGCCCGAATGGACATTCGGCGCCTCGCGGCGCCTCGGCATTTGATGCAGACCCAAAAAAGTGCTTTCAAGTTTTACAACTCAGCGGCCACATTCAATACAAGTTTTGTCATATCGAGTACGCCTTCTTGCCGCTCCTTAGCCGTTAAACGTTTTTCATTGAAGATCTCATCAGAAATCGTCAACACACACAACGCATTTTTCTTGGCCCTCACCGCATTTAAGTAGAGCGCCACTGACTCCATCTCTACCGCTAAAACACCCATATCCACCCACGGTTTAAGCTTTTTTTCTGCATCCACATAAAATACATCCGAGCACAAAATATTTCCGACAGCCACATTAAGGTTCATCTGCTTAGCCATTGCAACCGTTTTACTCAAAAGCTCATAGCTAGGAATCGGCGCATATGTACCGGGAATATCAAACTGGTTTGCGTAATTTGAGTCCGTACAGGCACCCATCCCGATTACAACGTCCTTCAGATGTAGCCCTTCCGCGATGCTACCGGCCGTACCGATTCGTATGATATTATCCACCTCATAAAAGTTAAACAGCTCATAAGAGTAGATACCCATCGATGCCTGGCCCATTCCGGAGCCCATTATCGAGACTTTTTTCTCCTTATATGTACCCGTATAACCATACATATTTCTAACGTCGGAAAAGCACTTCACATCCTGTAAAAAATGCTCCGCGATAAATTTCGCTCTCAACGGGTCTCCTGGCATTATTACGGTCTTCGCGATGTCTCCTAATTGCGCACCTATGTGCGGCGTTGGCACTTTACCCACAGTACAACCTCCTTCAATTATCCCTAAAGTTAAATTTACTCAACAGGCTTGTCCGAATAAATTCTGCAAAAGTCTGTATAATTGGACCACCAAAACATGCTGCCACCACTGTCGTAACACCGACCGTACCTCCCAACAAGTACCCCACAAGCAACGATAGCATGTCTATGGCGACACGATACACTTTATATTCAAAGCAAGTCTTGTCACGCAAAAACATAGCCAAGCCTGTCCATGCGTCGACACCAATATTAACCGCAATAAACACCGCGATACCAAAAAACAGCAGTAAACATGCGACAACCGCCACTGCTGCTCGAAAAATTAAATTAGTTGGCGGACTCAATAAGCTATAAGCTCTTACGCCAACATTTGTAAAAAAGCCCAACATAAAAGCATGTATAATAGTCCCGAGGTTTATGTAGCATCGAGAAAAAATCAACACAAAGGCCAAAAGCGTGTAATTTAAGACGTTAAAAGCCGTACCCAAATCGATATTAAAGAACTTGTGAACTCCATCAGCAAGCACCGAAACAGGGTCATTACCCAAGCCAATACAAGAGTTCATTGCTATTCCGAAACCCATCAGCGCAGCGCCGACGAATGCAAAAAAAATCTTCCACACCAAGTCCCTCTTAGGTTGCAAAAACACCGATTTATCAAAGCCCGCCATCAAATCAACACCTCTTTCAACATCGACTCACCATTTATTTGCTTTTCTACTTCAAAATACTCCAAAATCGTCGCACCAATATCCGAAAAAGTTCGCCGAGTCCCTAAATTAACTCCCGGTTTTATTCGCTTACCATACATCAAAAGCGGAGTGTACTCTCTCGTGTGGTCGGTCGACTCATCTCCAGGATCGCAACCATGGTCCGCGGTAATCATAAGGATATCATCGTCTCTCAGTTTCGAGAGTATCTTCTCCAGCGACCTGTCAAAACTCGTCAAGGCTTTCGCATAGCCATCCACATCATTTCGGTGCCCGTAAACCATGTCAAAATCGACTAAGTTTACAAAACACAATCCCTCGAAGTCTTTATCTAGCATCTCAAGCGTTCGCTCGATACCGTCGTCGTTGTTCTGCGTCCGAATAGACTCCGTTATGCCTCGCCCCGCAAAAATGTCCACTATTTTACCCACTGATATCACAGTTTTTCCACTCTCTGTTAGCTGGTCAAGCATCGTCACCGCAGGTGGCTCAAGTGAAAAATCATGGCGATTTGCAGTTCTATCAAAGTTCGGCCACTCTCCAACAAACGGGCGCGCAATAACTCTGCCAACAGCATGCTCGCCAGTTAAAATCTCGCGCGCCATCTTACAATACTCATACAGCTGCTCAATCGGCACTACATCCTCGTGCGCCGCGATTTGGAAAACACTGTCCGCCGAGGTATATACAATCAGGTCGCCGCTTTGCACGTGCCGCTCACCAAAATCTCTTAGCACGTCCATCCCGGAGTATGGCCGATTGCAAAGCGTTTTTCTACCAGTTGCCCGTTCAAAAGATTTAAGAATCTCGTCGGGAAATCCATCCGGATAAGTCGGCATCGGTTTTTTCGACTCAACTCCGGCAATCTCCCAGTGTCCAGTCGTGGTATCTTTCCCCTTCGAAACTTCAGCCATTCTCGCAAAAACTCCCGTTGGCTCGGGTTCGATTTTTCCACAAGCGACGCCATCTATGTTGAAAAGGCCCAGTTTCTTCATGTAGCGAATATCAAAATATTCACTCCCCGAAACCGACTTAATCGTATTACACCCAGCATCGCCATAGACGTTTGCATCCGGCAACTCACCGATTCCAAAGCTATCTAGAACTATCAAAAATACTCGTTTTATCGTGACCACTCCCTGTTTCATCGGAAAATTTTCGCACAATAAATTACAAAGAAATATTTCTACAAGTTGTTTCCCATTATAATATATTGCACTAAATTCGTAAAGTTAGTCCACTTAGCGCGCAGAAAAAAACGTTAACCTGCATATATTTAAGAGGTGTTTGTCATCAATAGAAAACATCTTGCAAGCTCATTCGCAAGCGCTATCACCTCAAAAGTATATGTCAAGTTAACGTCTATTTTAGGAGTGCCCTCAGCCGGCATCTTACCTCAAGCGCGCGCCGCGAGGCGCCGAAGGCTCCTTTGGGGCCTTCGGCCAGACCCAAGCGCAACGAAGTTGGGCTTGGGTCCACAAAGAAAATAAATAAAATTTATTTTCTTTGGCCTCGCGGCGGCGCGTGCGGTAGGAAAAAGGCCAACGCAAAACTACGAGCGTGGGAAACAAATCGGGCACTCCGTTAATGCTATTCTTTTGTCTTTTTTATAACCTTAAGGCGCGAAAACTCCTCACGGTCCTTCTCCTCGAGGGCATCGGCGATAAACTTTTCACTCTCCTCGAAACGAGGGATAACGATATTTTTAAGCGCATTTGCCCGTTTTTGCGTTTTACTAATCGCGTCAGCCAAACGGTAAACACTATTTTCGATTTCAGAGAGTTCCGCGGTCAACTTTTTAACTTTGATAAAGCAACGATAAGCCTCATCCAGCATCGAGTTGGAGCTATAAATACCAAAAGGGAGCTCAGAATCATTGCTCTCACGAACAGATACAATAGGGATTTCGACGCCCATCACACTTCTGTAAGAGACTTTAAGGCTGTCGTCGATTGGCACAGTCCCGGCGATTTCCTCTATCATACCCAACGTAATGTTGGCCTTTTGAAGGGCCGCATAGGCCTTTGAGTAGGTCACATCCACTCGCTTTTGAATTGATGATGCATGCTTAATTAGTAACATCATCTCGCGAACTAAAATATTTCGTTTTCTATCCATCAACTCGAATCCACTTTTAGCTAACTCAAGTGATTTTTTCACCGCAATAAGGTTTCCTTTAGTTGGCACTACTGGTGTGCTCAATCGACCTCACCCCCAAACCTCACACATAAAGGCTATTTTTTCTCTTCCTCTTTTTGCTCGTGCTGCTCATGATAATACTTATCAAGAATTGCGTCATCGACACGATCGAGTTCTTTTTTGGGCAACTTTGAAAGCAGCTGCCAACCCAAATCCAAACTTTTTTTGATGCTTCTATCCTCAGTAAATGCCTGGTCAATAAATTTTGCTTCAAACTCCTTACCAAAGGCCAAAAGTTTTTTGTCATCTGGAGAAAGTTCCTCCTCACCTATGACGGAAGCCAATGAGCGAGCATCCTTTACCTTTGCATACGACGCAAAAAGCTGGTTAGCGAGCGGAGAATGGTCTTCTCTCGTGTAGCCAGCACCGATACCGTCCTTCATCAAGCGGGAGAGCGACGGTAGCACAGAAACTGGCGGATAAATTCCCTCACCTTCAAGAGAGCGCTCCAACACAATTTGCCCCTCGGTGATGTACCCAGTCAAGTCTGGCACCGGATGCGTAATATCGTCGTTTGGCATCGTGAGGATTGGAATTTGCGTAACGGAGCCCTTCTTACCGTTAATCATACCGGCTCTCTCGTAGAGGGATGCCAAATCTGAGTAAAGGTATCCAGGATATCCTTTTCTACCTGGGATCTCGCCCTTGGAAGAGCTAAACTCGCGCAAAGCCTCCGCGTAGGAAGTCATGTCGGTCATGATGACAAGTATGTGCATATCCTGTTCGAAGGCCAAATACTCAGCAGCAGTCAGGGCACATCTTGGTGTAAGGGTCCTTTCAATAACTGGGTCATTAGACAAGTTTAGGAACATCACAACGCGCTGCAACACGCCGGACTCTTCAAAGCTACGTCTAAAATACTCAGCTACGTCATTTTTTACGCCCATCGCAGCAAAAACTATCGCGAAATTTTCGTTCTCCTCCGAGGCAATTTTAGCTTGTCGTGCAATTTGTACGGCTAACTCATTGTGCTTCATCCCGGAACCCGAAAATATCGGAAGTTTTTGTCCACGAATAAGCGTTGCCAAGGTATCTATCGTCGAGATGCCCGTATTTATATAGTTTCTTGGGTACACACGCGACACCGGATTTATCGGCGTCCCATTGATGTTCATTTTCTTTTTCGGAAAAATCTCACCCAACCCATCAATTGGTCGACCAGCACCGTCAAAAACTCTACCTAAAATTTCCGGCGAGAGCGCTAACTCCATCGGGTGACCCTTTAGACGCGTTTTTGTATTGTTGAGGGAAATATTTTTTGTGCCCTCAAAGACTTGCACCACGATTCTCTGTCCATCTATCTGAACAACTCTGCCCTGACGCATCGTACCGTCATCCAGGCGAATCTCTACAATCTCCTCAAAGGAAACGCCAGAAACACCATCAATGACAATCAGCGAGCCACTGATTTCCTTCACGCCAATGTAATCAATTATCACTTTATCACGCTCCTAACTCTCTTTCGCGGGAGTGCCCCCACCTTCAATATCTGCTTCAAATCAGCCAGCCGCGGCCGCGAGGCCAAAGAAAATAAATTTTATTTATTTTCTTTGTGGATGGTTTCTCAATAAAGTTGAGAAACCATCTGGCTGAAGGCCCCTTCGGGGCCTTCAGCGCCTCGCGGCGCTGCGGCGTCGCAGCAGACGAGGGCACTCCCATGTTAGCTCAACGAGCCACTATGTTTTCAAGATTCCAGCGATGGCCTTATCTATTTCGGTGATATAGTCATCGAACATCGATAAATTATCATTTGGTACATCGTATTTCATCTTAGTAAGCTTATCGAAGAGGCCCAACTCCGATAGCCGCGAAATAGGAATTGACGCCAAAAGCAGCTGTCTAGCCATATTTTCGAGGTGTAAAATCACCTTCATCATCAACTTTTGTTTTTCAAGCGGTACGAACGTATCGTCCTTGTGGAAAGCATTTTGTTGCAAGAATCCGACTCGAATGACACGTGCAATCTCAATGACCAACTTTTGGTCGTCGGGCAAAACATCCGAGCCAATCAATTTTACGATTTCCATCAACTTACTTTCCTCGTGGAGGATGGCACTAATTCGCGCACGATACTTAATAAAGTCCTCGCCAACATTTTGCGCAAACCAGGCATCCAAGTCAGTAAAGTACTCACTGTAGCTCTGCATCCAGTTAATGGCCGGATAGTGTCGGGCGTAGGCCAAAGACTTATCGAGGGCCCAAAATGCCCGCACAAAGCGCTTGGTATTTTGCGTAACGGGCTCAGAGAAGTCGGCACCTTGCGGCGAAACAGCTCCGATGATAGTAACCGAACCATCGGTATTATTTAAGTTTTGCGTAAGCCCAGCGCGCTCATAGAACTCTGACAACCTCGACGGCAAGTATGCCGGGAACCCCTCCTCTGCGGGCATTTCCTCCAAGCGACCGGAAATCTCACGTAGAGCTTCTGCCCAGCGAGACGTCGAATCGGCCATAATAGCCACATGGTAGCCCATATCTCGATAATACTCAGCCAAGGTGATGCCCGTGTAAATTGAGGCCTCACGTGCGGCGACCGGCATATTCGATGTATTCGCAATAAGTACAGTACGTTCGGTCATTGGCTTATTGGACTTCGGGTCAATCAGCTCTGAGAACTCATTTAGCACCTGACACATCTCGTTGCCGCGCTCACCGCAACCCACATAGACGATAATATCGGCGTCGCACCACTTAGCTAGCTGATGTTGAGTCATAGTCTTGCCGGCACCGAATCCACCAGGTACCGCAGCAGCGCCGCCCTTAGAGACAGGGAAAAGCGTATCTATAACGCGCTGACCTGTGATGAGCGGGATTGTCGTAGGCAAGCGTTTTGCAACGGGGCGAGGGGTACGAATCGGCCATTTTTGGCACAGAGTCAAGTTAATTTTCTCATCGTCATCGGTTTTGAGGGTTACAATGACATCATTAACGGAGAACTTCCCATCTTTTTTGACTGATATAACCTCGCCGGAGACACTCGGCGGCACCATACACTTGTGCGTAATAATACTTGTCTCTGGGCACTCGGCGTAAATCTCTCCAGCAGACAGCTTATCTCCGACCTTAACTTTAATTTTAACATCCCATTTTTTGGTCTCATCGAGGGCAGAAACATCCGCACCTCTAGCGATGAACGAACCCGACTTAGCCTCAACTGCACGCAAAGGACGTTGAATACCATCGAAGATATTATTAATTATTCCAGGGCCCAAGGTAACCGTCATAGCGCTACCCGTACCCATCACAGGCTCCATTGGTCGCAGGCCAGTAGTTTCTTCATAAACCTGGATAGTCGTAAACTCTTTTGTAATGCCGATAACCTCACCGATGAGTCTTTCGTGGCCGACGTAAACCATCTCCATCATCGAGAATGAGTCGGTATCCTTGACCGTAACGACCGGGCCATTTATGCCGTAAATAACATTCTGATTTTTCATAAATCACATCTCCAACAAGCTGAACATTAAAATAAACTTAGCTTAGAGTTCTCTGCGAACCATTGTTTTTGCTCGTCTAGTTTCGAGTCAAGGGTCTCATCTACCACCAAAGACATAGTCTTATTAACGGCCAAAATTCCGCCTATTTTTATATCTTTGCTAATTTCCACCTTACAAATTTTCCCGTAAGCCTCGCGGATAGCCTCCACCAAATGCTCATCGTTCTTGCAGATATATAGCGTTGTTCCAGATTTTTTCAACACTTCAGAAATCGAAGCCGCATATTTTTTCAACAGCTCAACGTACTCTGGCGTCTTAGTAAAAAGCAAAAGTTTCTCCTTAGCCTTTTGTAAGACGTCATCCATAATGGCATTTCGCTTTGCAAAGAGTTCTTTTTTCTTCTCTATTTCCAAACGCGAAACCTCACTCGAGATATTTTTTTTCATCTGAGCCATTTCATTTTGAATCAAGTAATAAGCATCGCGCAAAACCTCGACTTCAGCCTTTTGCAGCTCATACTTACGGAACTCATCGGCTCTAGTTTTAATTTCTTTTCTTTGCTCCGCGGCATATTTATTAATCGCCTTCAAAAAGTTACTTGTCTTGCCAACATCTTGCATCATCACACCTCCGGACACAAACTTCGAAATAACTCATATTTTAATACCAATCGCATCGCGCACATACTTTGTAATTGAATCCTTGACGCTGCCGTTACCATGTCTATCTGGAATCTCCACAATCAACGGGCGCGCACGGTTGAGTTTAAGGTCATAAATGTGCTCGCGACAAAGCTTCACAAGATTCTCCGTAATCAAAATTACCGCGATGTTGTCATCCTGCAAAGCCTCTTCCAAAGCGTCACGAACTTCCTGCTCCTTATGCACCACCACACCTGGTATTCCCGCAAGCCGCATTCCAACCAAAGTATCCTTATTATCGCTAATAAGATGAAACCTCATAAGTCGTCACCAGTCCTCTCAAAAGCTCTCGAGTGACCTTACATAAACTTAATAATAAGTGCTACGAGCAAGCCAAAAATCGGCACACCCTCGGCCAAACCAACGAAAACAATCGCCTTACCAAAAGCTTTGGGATCTTCCGACACAGCACCAATAGCCGCAGGAGCCGCAGCAGCAACAGCCAAACCGGCACCAATCGAGGCCAAACCAATAGCAAGCGCCATAGCGACGTTATCCCATTCCTTGTCGGATTTACCTTGCTCGGCAGCCGTAGATGTTGTTGCCTCTTGCGCAGGTACAGTTTCCTCAGCCGAGCTAACCATAGCTGTTGCAGCAAATGCCGTCACAAACAAAAACGCAAACGAACATATTTGCATAACCACAGCTCTAGCTGGCTTCACACCTTTTTTTACCGCGTAAGTACATGCCATTAGCGAACCTATGAACAAACCAATAAACGAAACAAAAATTACTACTGCACTCATTACAATTTCCTCCAAAAATAAAATTTATTTTAATTTTCCACAGAGACTTTAACTGGCGAATACGGTCTACCTTGTCCCTGAAAGAATCTGCTAAACAACTCGTAGAAATTTAACCTTAGCACCTGAATACCAACAAGAAGCGCCTCAACGATAGTCACAAAAGCGTTTCCGATAACCGCCATAATCGTGTAACCGACAATACCACCGGGCATAACCTCAGCGATAGCCAAGAAGCCCATCATCATGCCGGCGTGCACCAATACATACGCACCAACTCGCAAAAAAGACATCGTATTGGTAACATAGCTAAGCATTATCTCGAACATCTCAAAGAAATTCTGAACGATAAACTCGCCCCATTTTTCTGGCATCCAATCTTCCTCGCCCTCTAGCAACTTGCCCAGGATTTCCTTAAAAAATATTAAAACCAGCGGCAAAACGAGTAGTCCTAAGACATACGGAATGGTCATCAAGTTAAAGCCCATCGCCATCGAGCCGACTCCGGCCAACAACGCCCCATAAAAAGTCATTCCCGCGACGCCATTTGGACCAAAGATACCTTCTTCGTAATCTCGTCGTCGCAGCGCAGAATAGATATTTAGCCCCATGGACAATAAAATAACGCTTGCACCGAGAGCAACTGCCAAAAGTATAATCATCATAACAGACTGTGGTTTCATGACGTCGATTGGTTTTTCCTTAAGGCCAAAGAGCGCCTTGTACATTGGGTCTAGTGCATGCTCTAAGCCAAACACTGCACCATATATGAGTCCAAATATCGACGCTGAAAATCCGCAACGAATAAGTATTCTACCGAGCATCATTTTTTTGAACTTCCACATAAACCAGCCGACAATCGACAAAACTATCCCCTGGCCCAAATCGCCGAACATAATGCCAAAGAGGAGCGTATACAATACAGACACTATCACAGTTGGGTCTATTTCGTTATAACTTGGCAACCCATACATTTCCACAAAAGACTCAAAAGGACGCGAAAAACGATTATTCTTAAGCTTAACCGGAGGGGAATGCTTAGTCTCGTCGTCTGCTTTTTCTATAGAGTACTCTATTCCGTAGACATCACTCAACTGATGCGCAAAGGTGTCCTCTTGCTCCGCTGGAATCCACCCCACCAAAATGAAGCTATCATTATACTGCGAGACATATTTTTTTATGCCAAAGTAAGTATTTAGTTCCTCGAGCTTGGTGTAGAATCGCAAGCATTGATCTTTTTGTGTTTTCCAAAAGCTTTCTATTTTCTTATTTACTAAGTCGAGTTCTTCCGCTGCATACGCGATTAACTTTTTAATGGTTTCCAATTCTGTTTCTGGAGTTCCATCAATTTGATTCAGCCGCATCCGTTCAAAATAAAGGCCAGCGAATTTTCTATCTATATCGGCAATATTGTCAAGCGGAGCAAAGTAAACACCCCAACAGACTTTATTTTCGATGGTACACGGAAAGAACAACATATACGGATCATCCTGGTAAGCATTTAGTTTTTGAAAGCTTTCTTTTGGCAACTTACCGAAACGAACCTTAATGTACTTGCAGGCGAAGATTTCCTTCAGATTCAGGTCGAGCCCGATAAAGTGACTAATATCGATGAGTGACTGTTGATGCTTTGTAATTCTGTTGGTGATTTCCTGTTTTTTCTCCAACAGCAAGCCCAACTTATGATTTATATAATTAACGTACTCATTTATTTCCTTAAGGCTCACATCGAAGTCATCGGTATTAACCATACTCAAATCCAGGCCAGTTTTGTTCATCATTTTCTTAAGTTTCCGGAGTGGCTCGCTGTATGGGTTTCCCTCTACCAACGGAAGAAACTGATTATTTTGCGCGTAAAACGAAAGTGCATTATCCGGATGAAAGATACCTGACCTGCCACAGACCTTAATGACCTCATCCAAAGCAGATGACACGCCAATAATGCTAGCTATCTTGACCTTTGAAACTGCCACGTTATAACACACCCTCTCTAGTTTGTTTTCTCATAATTAACAAATTTTGAATTTCTTGTTTAGGCACCCTATAGCGTACGCCCTCGATAATCGTAATTAGGTTTTGGATTTCTATTTGCAACAAAAACAAATAAGAAATCATAACCGCATCGGGGTGCACAGAGAAGCGAATAGCTTTTCGACATTTGTTATATAATACTCGATCGGGTAGTTCATCAACGTAGTTAAATTTAATTTTGCTCAGTATTTTTCCGCGATTAGTGGCCTTCATAATTTCAAAGATTTGGTCTTCGTTTTCGGCCTTACACATTTGCTCTATATACTTTTCTTTGATTGTTCCGTGGTTCAAAACTGCAGATTTTATTTTGCTATGATTTCTTTTTAGGCGAACAATCCGCACAAAATTACTGTAATCAATGTAGGCATTTAAAAGCTCTGTTAGTTCCTCTTTGACTTTTTTATCAACACCTTTTTTCAATGCAGCAAAAAACTTTTCATAAAGGTAGTCATAGAGTGTTTTTTCAATTGCGGATAAGTCTAATCGTTGATTTTGTATTGGCCTGTGCTTAGCTAGCAGGGTTTTATACGCTGAGCCTTTAAGAACATTCAAAAACTCGTCATAATTTTTGACTGCAGCTAGCTCGACCAAATTAATTTCTGTTCTTTTATTAAAGAACATTGGTAAAGAATATAAATATTCGGAGGGTTTACCGGAGGCCAAATACATAAGGCTGTGCAAAATTTGCTCTATTTCTGTCCTTGCAACGGTATACTCAAAGAAGCTATCGCCTGTTGAGATTTCATACCTACTGAAGTCCTCAAGGTCGTGGAACAACTTTTTCCGGATAAAATTCTCCAATTGACTTCTGTTAGTGACCAATTCATTTGCTCTCGATAATTCTCGTTCATAAGCGGTATTATTTTTAAGGTAAGCGGTAACATCTTGCACAGTCTTGCAGGACATTAAGTTATTATAATCCTGCGCACTGATTCTTTTGCCATACATAGCTCGAACCTTAGCCAAAATAACGTTTGAAGAATATTTGGAAAGCACAAAATCACTCTCCTACAACATTTTTAACGATAATATCGACCCACTCATCACATTTCTTCGCATATAATTCATCCAGCGATTCAGAAATTGTTTTACAGGTCGACATGATTTTTTGTTTTTGTTCTTCTGCTGCTTGTTTCTCGGTAATTTCGTTTGCAGCGAGCCTTTTTCGCGCACGCTCAAGGTATTCGCTACGAATTTCTTCTTTTTTAATTTTAATTTCGTTTTCTAAGCTAAGTCTATCTTTTTGAACACGTTGAGTTAAATCTCTAGCAGTTTTATCCATTTCGATGATTCTATCAATCATATCCTTCACAGAACACACCTCCTAAAGATGATAATTATAAAAAAGTGTTACACAAGATGATTATATTCTGAAAAAAGTAAAGTTTCAATAAAACAATGCATTTTATTTGTCTAAATCTGCGCTATGGCTAATATTATGATTATGAAAAATCCAAATATAAACACTTAATTTAGGCTTCATACAAATTATGCATTTTCGAAATTCGATTGTCAAGGGGTTGTTGTAAAAAATAAATAAAAATGCCTTGCTAAGTTTTGAAAGCTTGCCGCTTTTTTTCTTGTCTTCCCTGTGCTAGAATATCTCGCGGGAGGGTAAATCTATGAATTATAAGTTTATTTCCGACGCCCACGTCCATAGCGATAATTCGTACGATGCTCTTGATCCCACCATTAAACTTTGCGAACAAGCTACAAAAATTGGCCTTTACTCCGTAACAATAACAGATCACTGTAACTGTAACGAATACGTTCAAAGAGAATCTCGAAGAGCTATACGTCAAGCGTTTTTTCAAGTCAAAAAAGCTCAGCACGTCTTTAAAGATTCAATCAACGTTCTTACAGGCATAGAATTAGGTCAACCTACGCATAACTTAAGCGCCGCCTTCGATGCACTTGCGCAAACAGATTTCGATTTCGTCCTAGCTGGTATACATAAACTACGAAACTCTACTGTCTTCTCAAAAGTTAAATTCACAAACGACAATGTAAATAATATTCTAATGCGCTACTTCGATGAGATTATCGACCTAATAACTTGGGGAAATTTCGACTCGTTAGCGCATATTAATTATCCGCTGAAATTTATCGCGCAAGAAACTCAACTCCATATCGATAACAATAGTATCTCAAAAAAAATACAAGTCATCACCCTCGAGCTCGCTAAACATAAAAAAGCCCTCGAAATCGATGACTATATGCTCACTGCTACCCCGTCTAGTCCTCTTTCCGTCGGTAGTATTTTGAGCTCTTTTAAAAAAGCTGGCGGTAAAAATATAACTTTTGGTTCCAATGCCCATACATATAAAAATATCGGCGATGGCATAAATTCTGGTCTAAATGCCGCTTTAAAGTTCGGGTTTTCGCATTTCACTCTATTTAAAAATCGTGCCCCGCACCTTGTTCCTATCTTGAGTTGAATTTAGCTATGTGCCTAACCGCAGTTTCGTGCAACATCACAGCGCCGCCGCGAGGCCACCGATACTCAAAAATTTGAGTATCGGTGTGAGTAGTCACCTCCATAGGAGGTGACTACTTGGCCCCATAAAAATTTATGGGGCCGCCTCGCGGCGGCCGCTGTGGTTGTTGCACGAGCTTTTTCTGAGGCACAATCAGGCACGCATCCCAGGCATTGATAAAAGCGGAAATATACACTAAAATGTACATATGTTTTTCACAACACAAATAAAATCAGATTAAACGGTGACACATATGAAAATGTACTTTTACTACGGCGTAATGGGCTCAAGCAAAACAGCGGGTGCACTGATGAAGAAATTCAGTTTTGAGGAAAAGAACCGAAAAGTAGCGCTAATCAAACCAAGCGTAGATAATCGTGACGGAAAAACTATAGTCAAGTCGCGCATAGGGCTTTCTTGTGAGGCTATTACTGTAACGCCAAAGGGAAGCATCAACGAAGCTATTCGTGACAACGGCCCGTTCGATGTCATCATAGTTGACGAAGCACAATTTCTAACCGCGCCACAAGTTGATGAGCTTCGCCGACTCACCGATAGTGGAATTATGGTCATGTGCTATGGACTCAAGACCGACTATATGGGCAAACTTTTTGAAGGTAGCCAGCGTCTAATTGAGCTTTCGGACTCTATTAGGGAAATTCAATCCATGTGCAAATGCGGACGCAAGGCTATAATTAACGCAAGATACAACGGCGATAAAATTATTTACGACGGCGAGCAAATTGACATTGGTGGAAATGATAAATACATAGCACTTTGTCACCAGTGCTGGGAGAAAGGTGTCCTCTAAAAAATAAAATCTTGGGAGAACCTAACTTGAAGAAAAGAAAAGCATTAATTTTATACGGCTCACCTCACAAGCACGGGAACACCAAATCTGTCTTGGAGCGAGTTATTTCTGAGCTAAAAAACGAATACGAGTTTAAACTCATCGATGCATACAAAGAAAACATAAAGCCGTGCATCGACTGTAATTTTTGCATAACTTCTGGCGGCCCATGTGTTTTTCCAGACTTCAACGATATTGATGTCTCGTTGCGCGAGGCTGAACTAATCATCATCGCTACACCAATATATAATGCAAGTTTTCCCTCACCACTAAAGGCCATCATCGACCGTACACAAATCTACTTCAATATGAAAACAAAACTCAAAATTAATCCATTCAAACAAGAAAAAAGCGCCATTTTAATTGCCACATACGGCTCAAATGACACTTCTTGCGAGGAGCTTATTTTAAAACAACTTCAGCCGTTTTTTCTTTTGCTAAATGCTAAGTTGTACCGCGTCATCTTCGAGGGTAACACCGATCGAAAATAGGTAAAACAAAGCTTAAATCAAGCGCCTTAGCCGCATCGCCGCCGCGAGGCGCCGAAGGCCCCTTTGGGGCCTTCGGCCAGTCAAAAGCGCAACAAAGTTGGGCTTTTGACCACAAAGAAAATAAAAATTTATTTTCTTTGGCCTCGCGGCCGCGGGCGGCCCCGGCTAGAGCTGCGACTAAAATTACAGCTGAAGCCAACGCGAATAATACTAACCGTTCGGTCAAAGCAGCCAATCCTTCAATAAAGCTAACCGAGCAAAATACGTAACTAGAAACCGCCTTTCCAATTACTTTTTTGGGTATCTAACAAAGCTCTATGTTGTACTCACGCATCCAATAATCCAGCTGAACAATATAGGCTAAAATTTGGGCCGCACCCATAAGTTGGCCATACCACGGCGAAGATATCGTCTCAGGATGCTCAATTATATCGTATACTCCCTTTTTACTCAGTAGCTCAAGCAAAGGAGACGGCGTCGTGTCACTTAAAATTTCTCGAACTTTCTGGCTCACTATCTCAAAATAGACCGGATTATGTGTTTTTGGGAATGGGCTTTTTTTACGATAAACAATTGCATCGGGCAAGATACCTCTCATAGCTTCGCGCAGAATACCTTTTTCGCGGCCGTGATATGCTTTAAACTCCCAGGGCATGTTATAAGCGTACTCCACTATTCGGTAGTCACAAAACGGCACACGTGCCTCCAAGCCACTGTACATACTCATGCGATCTTTGCGATCAAGTAAAAACACAAAAGAAAATAGCGTATTAAGACGTGCAATACAAATACCAAAAAATTAAATTATTTAAAATTTAAACTGCGCAATTTAAAGCCAAGGGCACCACTTTATGAAACAATATAGTATAACACAAAAAGCTCAATCTTAATTTGATTGAGCTTAAAACCACAGAGAAAATCAACATTTATTTTTTTTGCTTGGTAGCTGGTGCTGATAAACTTGAAAGAAGATATCAAATAGATAAATTACCGCATTCTTGTTTTATTGACACTGTACATCCATCAAAATCGTAGATGCTTTTCTATTATCAATAGCTCTGTCAAAATTGTTCTCGGTCTTGATTGTAACTTTACTTAATGGCACTGTTGTAAAAGTAACATTTGTTATTTCGTTAATTATTTGAAATTCTTTAACAAACTCACTATTTACATAGATTTTACCTGTTTCATTACCGCTTAATTCACCATTGTAATAAAACTTTAGTGTCACTTCACCACTGCTTTTCGTCTTTAATTCAAATTCGCTAACTTTTTCCAACCAAAAATCATCATATATACCACTTAAAACATTAATAGTATCTCGGGTACTACCCGGCTCATACTTTCCAAACATTTTCAGATACTTCTCAAATGCACCATAATACTTATAAACACTTAGTCTGTATTTCTTCATAAGTGCAATAGCTTTCATGGTATCTTCCGGAGTTGCAAGCAGGGGTGTTAAGCCATTTCCGTCCACAGGAAGCTCCTCTATACTTTGTGCAAAAAGATATGGCTGCTTTGCCTCGTAATAGGCTCTTACATGTTGGGCCCTTTTGACATGAAGTATGTTTCCATATAGGGCAAACACAAAAATTACAGCTAAAGAACCTATCGTTATAACTTTATTTAAGCTTTTTACGTTTGTGCACTGAAATACATAGCAAAGAATCATTATGGTTCCAATTATACCTAGCTTTGTATGAACTACATACCACTCATTTATTACCCATTCTAAAGAGATGTCCCTATCCAGCATGACAAGCAAAGGAACAAAAAATGAATAACCCATAAACAGAACAGGGATAAAAGTTTTCTTATATATTTTTAGCTGAATAAACTTAATTACAGCAAAAATCATTATAGCCGTCACAACTGCCCCTAAAGCAAAATAAAAACGAGATGACACTTTGCCGTCTAAGAATCCAGCTGAACCAATCAGGCCACTTGCATTATAACCGCATATAGCTCGTATAGCTTCAAACGGGTGTGTAATGATTTCAACTAAACACATAAGCAGGGAACCATTTTTTCCTCTGTTGAACCCATCCACTAGATAAAAATATTGAATAAAGTACAAAATTGTCGCAAATAGATACGAGATGATCACGCTTAATCTGGCTATATCAATTTTTCTGTTTTTTATGAATGCAATAAGGCAAACTAAAAATATTACCGGTACAGCCGCAAAGCTATACGCCGTCCCAAAAAGATTGATGCTCAAAAAAATTAAAATTACAGCCCATATTAGATCTTTTTTTGAATAATTATTGATTAGTATCTTATCAATGTAAAGGCTTGCTAGCACAAAAAATAAAATGCCAAGTCGTACTTGTGTTTCCATGGCTCCAGATGACAATTGAATAGAACTAAAAGCAGTTAAACAAACCAGAAATAAAGCTATTAAGTAGCTATAATCTTTTTTCGCAGAAAGTTTTCTCAACTGGAACACACTGACGATACCAATAATTAATACCATTACGTCGTTTAAGTAGACGTCAAAAAACGTTGTCATTTTAAAGCAAACTGTATTTAGCAAAAATAGTAGGTTATAGCCGAGCAATCCGTGCGTTACACATTTGACCGATAATATTTTTATTAAACCCAACCTTTTATTAAAAAAAGGCTCTAACAATTGAAATTGAGAGAACCAGGCCAGGTGCGGAAGCTCTACCATAAAGCTATTGCAAAACCAAACGAAAAAGACAAAACCGATAGTTAAAAAAATTATTTCAAACGTATATTTTTTATAGCTGCTCTCAAAACTATCCCTCACTAAAAAATATTATTTTACGTCTTTTAAATTAATCATTTTCTGATTATAAGTATCTACAGTTAAAATAACAGTGTCGTCGTCATTATAATAATCAATGGGTACTTTATTAACCGAATCAAACATCTCCACGTTCAGCGTTTTACTAGTCTCTATCATACTAAGTGAGTTTTTTAAGGCTTCTGCATTTTCACCAAAGACTCCAAAATGCTCGGACGCGACAACAATCTTCTTAGCCCATAATGCATCCTTATACCTTGATAAAGTTTGGTCATACATCGAGTTGTAAAGTTGGTAGTAACCCCAATAATAAATATTTCTGTAGTGACTTCGAAAATACGATTCTGTTGGAATAACTATACTTAAAGTACTTAACAAAACCACAGGACAAAACAATGGCTTCATATTAGTATCTATATATGAAAGCATATTCGAAAGCAAAAGAATAAAGGCAACATAAGGGGTATATATCCAACGCATTTCTAATCTGATTGTCGCACACGAACAAGCTAATGTAACAACTATAAAAGCCGCAATAAAAATTGTCAATTTTAACTGTCTTACCACATCTGCTTTATTTGCCTTGTTTTTGAATAGGAAGAAAACATATATACAGATAACAAGAAAAATAGTCATAATAAAAGCAGAATTTAAAGTCTTTACCCAAGACTCTACTGCACCTTGTTCGATACCGTTTAAATAAGTCGGACCACTGTTTTGCCCAAGCAAATAAAATAGTCCCGATTTAAAATGCCGTAGAAAATCTTTTATTTCAAAAGTTTCCTTCATGTCGGTTCCACCAGTGCCGTCAAAAGCTCTATTTTTTAAAACAAAAAGTCGAATTAAAAACGGAATTACAAATGCCCCTGCAGACAAAAGAAAACATTTTATTTTTTCAAATTTAATAGCCTTAGGGGCCAATATCAACGTTAGGATAAACAGTGGATACAACACCATATATCGCTCGTGAATAAACGGTATTGCAAATAAAAAAACACAAGCCCACCAAAAACATTTTACATCATTTTGCTCAATATACCTCCACAACAGAAACAATATCATAACAGCCGCTCCCAGAGCCATTTGCTCCATTATGCCGTGTACTTGAGAAATGCTGTAGTAAGCAAACCTTGAAATAGTGTAAATCACGCTTCCCCAAAAGGCTATGAGCGGTCTTTGAGTAATTTTATAAATCACATAAAAAATCAACGTAATAATACAAAAGTTAAGCAGTAGAGTAAATACGCCGAATAGATATACATTAGGCAAAAACAACTTGTAGCATAATTTTAGTACCAAATAATAAACAGGCCTGAACTTATTGGCAGAGGTATTAAAAATCATCTGCCAAAACGTCATTTGGCTAAATTCACGCCAGGTGTTTAAGTCATCCAAATACAACAATTTAATCTGCATAAACGAATTTACACAGATGTTAAACATAAACAACACTAAAAGATACAAATAATTAATTTTTCTTATATTTGAACTCACCTTGCATAATCTAGTCACTGCCATTTTTAGTTCCCCTTAAAAAATATTTCTGAAAATTTGTTTAGCATATATGTCGGAAGAATACTTCTTTAAATACTCATGATATTTTTCAATAGTTGCTGTAGCCATTGCATCATCATTATAATAAGCTACAACCTTTTGCGCAAATTCGCTAGGTGTATCTGCTGATTGCACGTATTGTTCAATATCATAAAGTCCTTCGACCCCAATCGACGTTGATACAACAGGGATTTGTTGATAAAGAGCTTCTACAGTTTTCCCTTTAACACCAGCGCCAAACCGTAAAGGTATTACGCAAACTCGACATTGTTCGTAATAATCTTTTAACTGTGCATCGGAAACAAACCCAGTAATAATTATATTTTCAGAAGCTAATGCACGTATTTTTTCTGTAGGACTTGAGCCAGCTATTATAAACTTACAATCTGGAACAGACTTTAAAATGTATGGCCAAACCTCTTGAACAAACCAAAGCACACCATCTTCATTTGGTTTGTGGTTAAACCCACCTACAAACAGCAAATTTTTTCTATTGCTCAAACACACTGGTTTTTGATTAAATGAATCAAAAATAAACAATGGTACGACAACTGTTTTGTCACTAGAAAAATATTCATCGATGATTTTTTTCTCATCTGCACTAAAGGTAACAACAACATCAGATTTTCTCATTAAGTCCAACTCGACTTTTTTCCAATGCTCGGACGACTGTTTTAGCTTTGGGGCTTTCGTTAATTCGTAAGCTCTTAATTCGCGCAAAAAATGTAAGTCGTGAAGGTAATAAACTACTTTTGCTTTGGTACGCTGTTTAATAAAGTCGATATATTTCTGCGAAATATGGGGTCTACTTAAAACTACCGTATCGATATAATCTGCGTTTTCTTTTACCCAACTTTTCCATCCCAGTGCATACTTTGAACCATAAAGCACCTCTATCCCTAAGTCTTCCAGTGCTTTGGTATATTTTTCGTACTTTAGAAAATTATCACCAATAAACTTAATGTTATACCCCATACTTGCCATAAGCTTTAGGTGATGATACGTAGCTTTAGAACCTGCATCTTGGTCAAAAGTTGGAACGTAATGGTCTACAAACAATATGCATTTTTTATTTTTTGAACGGTCTCTTGCAAGAAAAACTTTCTCTCCGTTTGGAAAATGTTCTTTTTGTAAAACATCTTTCCACTTCTCAAAAAACTTCTCTTTATTTTCCACTTGATAAGACTTAACACCAGTTGACGTATCGGTACCATTGGACATTCCTTCAAAGTGCACCACAACAGACTCCGGCTGGTAAACCACCTTATAGCCTTGCTTACGCACTTCAAAAGCTAAATCACTATCCTCATAATAAGCCGGTACAAATCGAGTATCAAATCCACCTATTTTGTCCCAAAGCGATTTTAAAATTAAAATACTGGCGCCAGAAATATAATCAACCTCTTTAATGTAATTATATTCAGGAGCTGAAGGACTTTTTTCTCGACCGTAATTCCAAGCACTAGCATCGTTCCAAAAGATTCCGCCTGCCTCTTGCAAGAGACCATTTGGATAAACTAACTTAGAACCAACCAAACCTATTCGCTCATCTTTGTCAATGATTTCTAATAAGCTTGACAACCAACCACGCTGTACATAAGTATCATTATTCAAGAAGTGAATGTACTTACCTCTGGCAAATTTTGCGGCATTATTACAGTTCAAAAGAAATCCTAAATTTTTCTCGTTATGAATAACTCTCAAGTTTTCTATAAGGGTTTCTATTTTTTGTGTTTCATCGGTAGAAACATCATCCGCAACAATTACTTCATAATTTATTCCGCGAGTATGGTTTATAATCGACTTTATGCAATTATAGGTATAGTGAAATTGATTATATACAGGAATAATTATCGAAACTAAAGGTTCTTGGCACTCCGGCAATGTTAAAGGCTCGAATTCAGTTTGATTTAAATCTATTGGCTCAAAAACAAATGTGCATCTTTCGTAATTAAAAGCCCCTATTTTTTCGCTTAAGGTATAAATATTTCCCTGAATCATTAATAAAATTACAGTCTTAATATTTGATAAATTTAATTTTTTCAGATAGCGAAGCGGATGTCGTATAGCTTTTAAAATTACCTTCAATATAAAACGTCTACGAGAGCCCGGCGGCACAATAAATCCTTCCAACTTGTACAATTTTTCCAGCATTTTGTGTCCTCTCGAGTTATACACGCGGGTTAATTCATCTTGAATTTCCTGCGCATGTATTTTCTCAGCTGTTAAATTTCTCTCTAGTTTATCATTTTCACTGTCCAAAGTATTAATCTCTTTTTCTAATTGCTTCTTATTCTCTAACAATTCACGGATGGTATCATTATTCTTTTTGATTACATCATTATTGTCTTCATTGCGTTCATGGTTTTCAATGGCCCAATTCATAATTTGCGCATACTTATTTTCGCTGTAAAAATTAACTAAGCTGCACAGATTACCTGGCAGATTTTCCTCCGAACATACTGCGATTATGTAGTCAGAAACGTCAGGAGTTACCCGACCAAAGGAAGTTGATAAACTAACTCCGTCAGAAATAATAGCATTGCTAACCTCAAATTTCTGACTAAAGATTTTCACGTGTTGAAACTTGTTTTCGAGAAAATTTTTAAACTCAACAAAAGAAAGCTCTGCAACATGAAAGTGATTTTCTCCTCTTTTTTGATATACTTCTTTGTTCGGCGTAGATACCACAAAGAGGCCATCCTTCTTTAAAGTTCTTTTTACTTCCAATAAAAACTTTTCTTGTTTATTGGTATCAACATGTTCAATGGTTTCAAACGAAACAACAACATCGAAAAAGCTATCTTCAAACGGCAATTTTTCTATATCTGCTGCTAAAAAGTTTGTGTTTTGGGTTCCATAGTTGCTTTTCGCATAAGAAATCGCTTCTTCAGAAATATCTACACCAAAAACTGATGTTGCTGTTTTTGCCATCAAAGCAGAACCATAGCCTGTACCACAAGCCGCATCTAAAACTTTTTTATCTTTCACAAAATTATTTGCAAAAATATATCTGTTAATATGTTCGGTTTCTAACTCCAAGTCAGCTTTGCCCGGGACCAATCTTTCTCCGGTAAAATCCATAAAAAGTTCTCCCTTTGAATTTTTTATACACAAGCATATTCAGTGTTATCTTATGTCAAAAAGCTATAAATAGTTTTTCCGATTGCAAACTTTCAAGTTCTCAAGAACTTTTTTATTTTGCCAGCATCGCTTTTACTGAAAAGTAACCCATCATTTATCACATTGGCAATAACCAAACATCAAAGACAAGTTGTATATAAAAGGGT
>JAZQHA010000225.1:0-10009 GCA_045540315.1 Acutalibacteraceae bacterium
AAGGAAATGATAAATTATGAGTATGTTTGGTATGTGGTTTTCGGGTATTATTATTAGCTTAGCATATGGTTGTATGTATGCGTTTCCTACTGTAGCTGTTTTAGCTCTTATTGGTTGGCTTTTGGATAAGTTGTTTACTGCAATTTATGGTAAAGACAATGATAGAGGAGAAGAACTTTGGAGTGTGGTTTTCTTCGTCTTTTGTGCAATTGCTATAATTGTTTTGCTGGTAGTAAGTTTTTATAGTGGTCTACCGCAGGTGTTTATTGAGACTGCTGAATGGGAAGAGCCTTATAACTATGTGACTCATGAGATTATTAATCTTGCTGATAATAATGAAATTGAAGGTCATATCCGAGGTCGTTATGTGCGTGGTTATATTGGTGAAACTACTACTTATCATTATTATTATAAGCAGTATGATGGTGGTATGAAACTCCAGAAGGCTGGCGAAAAGACTACTACTATCTATTATACCGATGGTGAACCTCGTGCAGAATGGTATAGTCAGACTCGTCGATTCTGGTGGAATGAGGAAACTCGTCACTTCTGCCGAATCTATATTCCCGAAGGAACTATGACCACTGAATTTGAAATTGATATGAATTAAGGAGGATAAATAAATGGTTGGCGTAATTTTATTTAGAGCACAGCCTTTTCATAAGGGACACCTTAATATGGTAAGAAAGGCTTTTTGTGATTGCCGTGAAAATAATTGTGACCTGCATATCTTTGTAGGTTCCGCAGATAAGTCTGGTACTCGACGCAATCCTCTTCCTATTGATTTTCGTTTAATGCTTTTGGAAGGTGCTCTTCATGAAGACTTTGCTACAGAAGAGCTGAAACACATTCATATTTATCCTCTTGATGATATGACCGATGAAAGCGATAATAGCCATGGTTGGGGCAGATATCTATATATCAAAATGTTTAGCAAAACTAAGGATAGTGATATGACTATCTATTATAGTGACGACCCTCGCATTATGCTAGGTTGGTTCGCGCAGGATGAAAGATGGCTATTGCGTTTTAAATTCCTTGACCGCTATGAAGGTATTTCTGCTACCAAAGTGCGGTCTGCTTTTAGAGATGTAGACAATAGAGATACTCTGCTTGAACTCATGCTCCCGCCTTTTGTATTTAATTATCGAGAGGAAATTGCGGAATACCTGGAAAAAGCAACGTAATTGATTTTATATAAAAAATATGTTATAATATTTATATGAAATGAAAGAAAGGAATTGAAAAGATTTATGGATTTTCGCAGAATGATTATGCTGTACAGTGACTCTTATAAGCAGTGCCATCCTCTGATGTATCCTGATAACCAGGAGGAACTGGTATCTTATCTGACTCCTCGAAAGGCTATGAATGAAAATTTCCCTAAGATGGTTGTTTATGGTATTCAACCTTTTATCAAGGATATGCAGGATGGCTTCAATAGCTTCTTCGCCACTCCTCTGGATTGGGTGATGCATGAATATGACCACTACATTGGTGCTCATTTGGGTATTGGTAATGTGGCACGTGACCGCATTGTTGAACTGCATGAGCTGGGTTATCTGCCTTTGGAGATTCGAGCAATGCCCGAAGGTACTGCTGTAAATATGGGTATCCCCATCGTTGAGATGAGAAATACTCATCCTCGTTTTGCATGGGTTGTACAGTGGGTTGAGTGCCTACTCCAGACTGAAGTTTGGCCTATGTGCGCTTATGCGACTGTGGGTTGGGAATACCATAAGGTTGCTGATAAGTATTACAATATGACTGCGCCCGGTGCAGACCCCTATATGGCAATGGCTGACTTCGGTTTCCGTGGAATGAGCTGTCTGGAAGATGCAACTCGTTGTTCTGCTTCTTGGCTGCTGTCTTTTAATAAGACTTCCACCATTCCCGCACTACCTTACCTGGATGATTATTACAACGCCAAGTGCGCCGAGAATAAGATTGGTCTGGGCGCAGTATCTACCGAACACTCTGTTATGGCCGCAAACTACGCAATTGATGGTGATGAAATCACTTTCGTAAAGCGTATGCTGACCGAGATTTATCCCAACACCAGTTTCTCTATGGTATCTGATACCTATGACTACTGGAATATGATTGACAATATTATCCCTGCCTGCAAGGCAGAAATTCTGGCCCACAATGGCAAGCTATTGATTCGTCCTGACTCTGGTGATATGGTTTCTATTACCATTGGTACTATCCAGAAGCTGTGGGATACCTTTGGCGGCACTGTAAATGAAGCTGGCTATAAGGTACTGGACCCTCATATCGGTCTAATTTATGGTGATGGCTGTACACTGAATAAGGTCACTGAGATTTACGAGACTCTGGCTCAGCTGGGTTTTGCATCTACTAATGTGGTCTTTGGTGTTGGTGCCTTCTGCTTCCACGCACTGTTCTCTCCCGACAATAAGTTCACCGTGTTGACTCGCGATACTTGGGGTATGGCAATGAAGGCAACTTATGGTGTATTTGGTGGCAAGGAAGTCCCTATCTATAAGGACCCCAAGACCGATAAGGGTGGACTGAAGAAGTCTCAGCGTGGTTGCTGTATGATTGAATACGATGTTAGCGGTAAACAGTATAGCTGTACTGATGGTTTTGATGCTTGGGTGCCTGATGAAGCCACTCTGCTAATTCCTGTCTTTAAGGATGGCCATTTGCTCAATGAGCAGACTTTCCAGAATGTTCGTGCTCGTCTATATGGAGGTTAATATGTTTCCTAAGAAAAAGCTTTGGTATATTGAAGCAATAACAGGATGTTCTTGTTGTGCTCATGAAAATTTTGACCAAGGATTTTATGACAATCCCGATGAGCCACAAGCAATTATCGACAAGTGGAGCAAGGGAATTGGTAATCCTCTTGCTTCTCAATATGCTAAATATGGTCGTTATTATCTGCGAGAGGTCGAAGCTGAAATTCTTCCCGATGGTAGAATTATTGTAAATGGCTCTTCTGTTTTCGGTCCCGATGAAAACGTAGAATATCCTACAAATATTTACTGGTAATGGAGGTAATATGAAAGTATTTCTTGGTGGTACTTGCGCCGGCCGCAAATGGCGTGATGAAATTACTCCTAAGCTGATTTGTGATTATTACAATCCAATAGTGAAGAATTGGAGCGAGGAGGATAGACTGCGTGAAGTGCGCGAGCGCCAGACCGCAGATATTGTAGTATATACCATTACGTCAGATATGGCAGGTGTATATTCTATCGCAGAAATCATCGATGATTCAAATAAGCGTCCTCATAAGACTGTCCTTTGTATTCTATATGATGGCTTCAATAAAAAGATGGCGCATAGTCTGCGTGCAGTCGCAAATCTGGCAAGGGAAAATGGCGCTTATGTAGTCGAAAGTCTGGATGAACTGGTGACATATCTCAATTTACGGGCTTCGATTACCGACCTCAAAGGATGGTAATATGGTAGTAATGAAAGAAGGAAATATTCTTAATTCTGGAGCAGATTATATCTGCCATCAGGTCAATTGTCAGGGTGTTATGAATTCTGGCGTAGCAAAAGCAATTCGTCAGAAATGGCCCAGAGTATATGAATGGTATCGCAAAGCGGGAAAAGATATGCTTTCTGATGAATTTTGCGATGAAGAATTAAGTTGGAATTATATGTATGGACATATTCAAGAAGTCCCTGTGAATAATAATCAAAGTGTAATTAATATGTTTTCACAATTAGCATATGGTTATGATGGGCGCAGATATACTTCTTATGATGCTTTTTGGACTTGTTTAGGTGAAATCCTCGCGCAGACTCCAAAAGGTAGTAAAATTGCTTTTCCCGCTCGTATCGGATGTGTGCGTGGTGGCGCAAACTGGAATGTGATTTTCACCATGATTGAAGAAGTTCTTGGTGCAGATTATGATGTTGAGATTTGGAATTATGATAAGGGGTAAATAATATGAGAAATGGCTTTGATGCTGAATTTGAAATTACGAATATTATTGATGATATTCGACATTATTTCGCCACTAATGGTAATGAAAATACCAAGGCCATTATTGGCATCTCTGGTGGCAAGGACTCTACTATTGCGGCCGCTCTTCTGGTACGAGCTCTTGGCAATGACAGAGTTATCGGTGTATTGATGCCTGATGGCGACCAGAAAGATATTGCTGATGCTCGTGAGGTATGCGATTATCTTCATATTAAGAGCTATACTATTAATATTAAGTATACTACCGCATCTTTTATCGAAGATATTGAGCGTAATTCTGACCTTTTGCCCAATGGAGCCGTTTATACTAATATGCCTGCGCGTGTGCGTATGACCACTCTGTATAACATTGCTGCAATGGTCGGTGGTAGAGTTATCAATACTGGTAATAAGTCTGAAGCATTTGTTGGCTATACTACTAAGTATGGTGACCTGGCTGGTGATTACGCAGTTCTGCGGGATTATTATGTCACTGAAATCTATAAGATTGGTGATGCTCTTAAGTTGCCTGAACATCTTGTTCGCAAGGCTCCTTCTGACGGTATGAGCGGTAAGACTGACGCAGATAATATGGGTTTTTCCTATGAGACTCTGGATGATTATCTGATTAATGGTGTTGTTCCGGGAGCAGATGTACTGAAAAATATCTTGGATAGACACGCAAGAAATAGACACAAGGAAGCTATTCGTTTTCCTCATCCCGAGTGTCGCACTCGTCCTTATGGCGGTAATACCGCACGCCATAAGTATGCGAATGATGAGGATAATCCTTTTAATTTTTAATGATTTTTATAGAGTTATTTAAATGGATTTTATTATTATTATGTATTATGTTTCTCGTTGTAATATTAATAGTAATAGAAAATCTTTAAGGAGGAAAAATGATTAGCGAATTTGACAAAGAATGGGCGTTCTTGTCAAACTTCTACTGGTCTGAAATTGAGTTCGAGGGTATTACATACCCTACGAACGAACATTTCTTTCAAGCAATGAAGTCTCTTGATATTGATGAGCGCCGTGCTATTGCGAATTGCCGAACCCCCGGTCAGGCAAAACGTATGGGGCGACAAGTAGCCTTGAGACCTGACTGGGAAGAAGTAAAGATTGACGTAATGCGAGAGGGTCTGTACCGCAAATTCGCTGATGAAGAGTTGGCAGATTGGCTGTTAGACACTGGCAATGAAGAGTTGGTCGAAGGAACTTGGTGGCACGACCGGTACTGGGGCGTATGTAAATGCGCTAAGTGCGGTGGTAAGGGCGAAAACCATCTGGGCCAACTATTGATGGAAGTGCGTTCCGCAATCAAGAAAGAAAGAGGTTTGGCATGATTCTTGTAAATCTTTTTGGCGCACCAGGAGCAGGTAAATCTACTGGTGCTGCCTATATTTTCAGTCAGTTAAAGATGCGTGGAGTTAACGCAGAGCTGGTAACTGAATACGCAAAGGATAAGGTATGGGAAGAGAGTAAAGCTGTGTTCGAAAACCAAGCTTATATTTTCGGCAAGCAGTATTTTCGTATTAGTCGTTGTGCTAAGAAAGTAGATGTTGTTATTACTGATTCTCCTCTGCTATTGTCTTTAATTTACAATAATGACCCTGTCCTTGGAGAAGAGTTTAATGCGCTTGTCCGCAAGGTTATGGATAGTTATAATTGTAAAAATTATTATCTTCATAGAGTAAAGAAATATAATCCAGTAGGAAGATTTCAGGATGAAGCTGGTTCTGATAAAATTGGCGATGAAATTATAAATCTTCTTGATTATGAAGATATCCTTTATACTTCTGTGGCAGGTAATCAAGATGGTTATGATGTAATTGTAAATGAAATCATGGAAATGCTTGAATAAAGCATTTCCTTTGATTTTTTTATAAAAATATGTTATAATATTTATACAAAGTTAAGAAAGGATTTGATAAATATGATTTATGCACTTGGCGATTTGCATGGGCATTATGAAATTTATGAAAAAGTTAAGGCTATGTTAAAGCCTGAAGATACAGTATATTTCCTTGGAGATGCGGGAGATAGAGGGCCTGAGTCATGGAAATGTATTAAAGCAATTTATGATGACCCGCAATTTATTTATATTAAAGGCAACCATGAAGATATGCTTGTAAAAGCTTGTGAAGACTATCTTGAAGATGGTGGAATGTGGGACTATCATTCTTATAGTCTTTGTCGTATGAACGGCGGAGAAGAAACTATGATGGCTTGGGAAAGAGACCCAGACCGTGAATTATGGTTGAAGCGTCTTAAGGAACTGCCCACTTGGGACAGTAAAGAAATTCATGGCAAATATTACACTTTTTGTCATGCTGGTTTTACCCCTTGGTTCCGAGAGGGAACTATGGAATGTTTTGTACCAACAGACAGAATGTTAATTTGGGATAGAGAACATTATTTTGACGAATGGGTTGATGGAGAAATGGATGATGATATTATTGTTGTCCATGGTCATACTCCTATTCATCATCTTTCTGAAGACCTTTGGGTAGATTGGGAATCTGGGGCTTTTTGGTATTGTGATGGTCATAAAGTATGTATTGATTCTGGTGGATTTTTTTCCGATGAATTTATTCTACTGAATCTCGATACTCTTGAAGATACAGTAATTACCCTAGATAAAAGTACTTAATTGATTTTATTAAAAAAATATGATATAATATTTATATAAAGTTAAGAAAGGAAAATATTGAATGTCTACTGGTGAAGGTTGTGCTGTTTGGAGCGTTGCAGTTCTGATTGTTCTTGCAATGCTGTTTATCGGTCCTGCCATTGAGCTGTGGCTGTGGGGTCTGGTAATGATTCCTGTGTTTGGAGCTCCTGCTCTGACCTATTGGCAGATGTTTGCTCTGAATTGGCTGTGTGGTCTGTTGTTCCGTCGTGGCGGTAGTGGTGCTAACTTTAACACTAAGAAGTAATATAAGGGGGCTATATGCCCCCGAAAATATGAAAGGATTGATAAATTAATGGGTAAGAATAGAAAAGGTACTGAATATCATGATTTCTTTTGTCTCAAGTGCGGAAATAAGGGTATCCCGATTGGTCGTCGCCAAGGTTTCCAGCATGGTAAATTTCATCGCAAGAAACTGTATTGTATTCATTGTAGAGAAGAAGTAAATCACATGGAGTGTAGAACTCAAGCAGAGATTGACGAGTTTAGAGACGCATTTGAGAGAGGAGAATTCATTAATGAGGCTTTAGAAAGCCTCAGTCATTGTCGAGGAGGTATTTAATGAAAAATAAGAGATTATTTTTAGTTTGTGGTTGCCCCGGCAGTGGTAAGTCTACTTGGGTACGCGAACGTATTGCCAAATATGGCGGTTATCATATTTCTCGTGATGAAATTCGTTTTGCTATTCTTGATGAAAGAGGCGGCGAGTATTTCGATTATGAGAATGAAGTAATCCGCACTTTTGTTTCTCGAATTAATGAGCTGTTGGATAGTGACGAGCAGAATGTAGATATCTATGTTGATGCAACTCATTTAACTAATAGTTCTCGTAATCAGATTATGCGTCAGCTTCATCTGCATGATGCTTATAAGATTGCGGTTTGGTTTGATATTCCTCTAATTGTTTGTAAGTATCGAAACAATCAGAGAACTGGCCGTGCGCGAGTTCCTACTGAAACTGTTGAGAGTATGTATAACCGAGCTTCTAGACCTTCTAAAAGGGATTTTGATGAAGTTTGGACAATTGATATGGAAGGGAAGGAATACAAGTGAGTAAGATTTTTCTTACTTCGGACACCCACTTTGGACATGACCGAGAATTTTTGTGGGGTCCAAGAGGTTTCATTAATTCCCAAGAGCATGATGAAGCTGTAATCAAGAACTGGAATGAAACAGTTGGTCCTGATGATATTGTGTATCATTTGGGTGATTTGATGTTAGGCGATAATGCTCATGGCATTGAATGTGTGAAGCGTTTGAATGGTCATATTAAATTAATTCGTGGTAATCACGATACTGATGCACGATGGAAGTTGTATGGAACACTTCCAAATGTAGAACTGATTGGTTGGGCTGATATGATTAAGTATAAGAAGTATAACTTCTATCTGAGTCATCATCCTACTTTAACTTCCAATCTGGAAAAGGCTCCGCACTTGCGGATGCATTTGATTAACTTGTATGGACATACTCACCAGATGAGTAAGTTCTATCAAGATATGCCCTATATGTTCCATGTGGGTCTTGACTCAAATGATAATAGACCTGTGCTTCTGGATGATGCGATTGAGCTAATGAAGGAAGAAACCAAGCGCTGTATTGCGTTGCTTGGAGAGGATGCTGTAGATGAAAACCTGTAAGCATTGTATGTATGTAGCAATATGTCTTGCTGCAGTTAAAAATGAACGATGTGATAAGTTCAAATATGACCCACCCGATGGTGGCTATTATGGTTAATTAACGCTTTGCGTAATTAAAATATATTTTGTATCTTGAAAAATTAATATTAAGGAGAAAATTAATGGAAGCATTGATTGGTGTAGTGTCTGTTGTGGCAATCGTTATTCTGGCACTGATTGCTCTGATTGTCGTCATTAAGTCCTGCTGGAAGGTTGCAGGTACTAATGAGGTTCTGATTATTTCTGGCCTCGGTAAGGTTCGTCGTAAGAGCGGTGGCGGCACATTCGTAATCCCTCTTGTCCAGAAGGTTCAGCGAATGACTTTGGAAAATATCCAGGTTGACTTTACTTCTCGTAATGAAATTCCCACTAAGGACGCAATTCATGTCCTGGTAGACGCTGTTGCTAACATGAGTATTTCTGTTGACCCTGAGCGACAGGCTATCGCGGCAAGCAAGTTTGCTGGATATAATATTCAGCAGATTCGTGACATTGTAATTCCTGTCCTTGAGGGTAATATCCGTGAGATTATTTCTCAGACCAACTTTGAAGACTTGATTCGTGGTGACAAGAAGGCTTTCTCTGAGCTAGTTATGGAAAATGTTACTCCTAACCTGGCTGACCTGGGTATTGACCTGACTACCTTCAATATTCAGAACTTCTCTGATAAGAATGGTGTCATTCGTGACCTAGGTATTGAGAACATCGAAAAGATTAAGAAGGAAGCTTCTATCGCTGCTGCTAAGGCTAAGGCTGAAGTAGCTATCGAGCAGGCAAATGCTGATAAGCTGGCTAACGATGCTAAGGTACAGGCTGCAACTGAAATCGCTGAAAAGCAGACTCAGTTTGCAATCCGTAAGGCAGAGCTCCAGAAGCAGGCTGATACTGAGCAGGCTAAGGCTGATGCTGCTAAGAAGATTGAGGCTGAGAATCAGCGTAAGGCAGAGGAAATTGCTACTGCCAACGCAAACCTGGCTCGTCAGGAGAAGGAAATTGAGCTGAAGGCTCGCGAGGTTGAAATCAAGGAACGCGCGCTGGAAGCTGAGATTAAGAAGACTGCGGAAGCTCAGAAGTATGCTGAACAGCAGAAGGCTGATGCAAAGCTATACATGGTACAGAAGCAGTCTGAAGCTGAACTATACGAGCGTGAGCGCAAGGCTGAAGCTGAAAAGGTTGAGGCTATGAAGAAGGCTGAAGCTGACCTGGCTCTGGCAACTGCTCAGGCAGAAGCCGAAAAGAAGCTGGCTGAGGCTATTAAGGCTAAGGGCGAAGCTGAAGCTGCTGCAGAGGAAGCTCGTGGTCTGGCTCGAGCTAAGGCTATTCAGGCCGAGGCTGAAGCAGAAGCTAAGGGTATGATGGAGAAGGCAGAAGCTTTGAAGCAGTACGGTGACGCTGCTCGTCAGCAGATGGAGCTGGAAACTCAGAAGGTTCTGTATGAACAGCTGCCCGCAATTGCTGAAGCAATCGGTAAGGGTTACAATGGTGCTAACATCCATCTGATTGGTAGTGATTCCGGTCAGCTGGCTGGCAACATTATGAGTAACATGACTCAGATTATCGAGGGCTTTAAGGGCTCCACTGGTATCGACCCTACTGCTTTTATTAGTGGTATGCTCGGTGCTAAGGTTGCCGATAATAAGGAATAATTTAAATCCCCTAGGAGTAAAATCCTAGGGGATTTTTTTTATTTGT
>JAZQHA010000226.1:0-3885 GCA_045540315.1 Acutalibacteraceae bacterium
ATGAACAAAACAGAAAAAAGTATTTCTCTCTCGAATCAACCGTCTGACAGCGCCTGTTCAAATGAAGTATCGGAAAAAAGAGATGACGAAAATCACAATTGCGCATGGAATTCGTTATGCTGGACAGCTTCCATAATACTCTGTTGCCTATTTATCTCATTATGTATTAATATACTAGATTTCAGCACTGAAGAGGCAGCCATTCGCTCGTGGCATATCATCATCAGTTTACTCTCAACTCTCATTACTCTTGGGATTTTCCTCGTACTTGCAAACGATTATCTTAAACATCGTTACGCATGGATCAAAGGGTGGAGAACGCACATCATTCCAGCAATTTGTTTGGTCGGCGGATCCCTTTACATATGTACAGAAAACACGACAATCTTACCATGTTTTTCATTAATTATTCTGATATATAGCGTTTACATCAACTTCACTACAAAACAACAAAAAGAACCTACTGTAAAGCCCCATACGGACTTATTATACCGCTCCCGGCTCTTCAATCGCACTCATCTTCAAATCAGAAAACTAGCGTTCAATAACACTCAAGGTCTAACCATAGGTATATGTGGACAATGGGGAAGCGGAAAAACCTTTTTCATAGACAATCTTTTAAACAACCTTTCCCAACAGTCGACAACGGGCGCAAAAAAAGAGCCGATATGGGAAGCCCCTTTTACCATATGCGAAAAAGTGGAACTATGGTCCGCCTCCTCACTTGATGATGCATGGGAGCGTGTTATCTTCGCCCTTCACAAGGGTATTTTCGGAAGGCCTCCGATTAACAAAGCCAAAACAAATTTATTCTTATCTGCATTGTCTATTTTTTCATCAAATCTGAAAATAGAGCAAGAATTGGCAGAACTTGTTTTTCCCGATTTCGAAGAAATAAACATCCAATCTGTCACCAAGGAAATGCTCGACAGAAAAATCGTCTTGGTATTTGACGATTTAGAAAGAGCTGATTTTAAAATAATTAAAGCAATGCTACCCCTCTTTGAGAGATTGAAAAAGCTCCCTAACCTGATAGTCATCTGTGCCGTAGCAGAAGACGAACTCAAACAGATATTTCAAAAAAATAAGACCAACGCAGAATTCGCTCACGGGCACCTAAATAAGCTCTTCGACTTAAGAATAGAAATCCCCATCTTACCCTATACGGCAATCGAAAACTTCCAAGACAACCTATTCATAGAAAAATATAAAGATTGTCCAATGGTAAAAAGCTTCTTGAAAAAATATCCATTGCGCTTTAATTCAGCCCGGCAAATGGTGAGAGTAATAGATAAACTCGCCAGCATTGAACTACAATATTTCACAGGTTGCCTCCATTATTTTGACAAAGAAGAAAAAAAGGAGCACCACCCCATTCTATTAAAGGCTAAGTACATCTTTCTCATTGAAGCACTACGCGTAGCATCACCATATGTCTTAAACATACTTAAAGAACAGGTTCATATCAACGTTTTCCTTGGACATATCCCAAACGAAATAGTCTCTACCTCTAATTATCTCATTACGCAGGAAGCAACTGCACTCTCCATTTTCAGGCACACAACTGGCAACGATGACGAAGTCAATAAGCAGCTAGAAAATGAAAAAAAATGGATTAACAAGAATCCCAAATTACATAAACTACTATCAACTAGGGGGATTGAACTCTGCATTTTGACTCATATGCGAGGAGATATTACTTCTTCTTATTCCTCTAATCCCCGTTTTGAAGCAGAAGTCGAATATTACGATGCTATCCTAGGTTCTTATACGCGTAGCACGCTTCTAAATGAATGGGAAATAGAAGAATTACTCACCAATCCAAGTTATTCAGGTTTATCATACTCACAAATGACTCGCCAATATTTTTCTTCATTGAACGAAGTGCAGGAAGATAAATCTAAGAGCGAAGCCGCCTTCCAGCTGCTAAAATATCATATCAAGAAAGTTTCAGCACATAGAGCAGAACCATTAGCTATAGAGTTAGCATTGAAGGCAGAGCGAGCAAAACCTCCGGAAAGTTATGTACGCAATTGCAACAATTTAAGCAAAGATTTTTATATCGAATCTATAGAAAAAACCTCCTTTCAAAAACATGAAAATAATATCGTTACTGTAGATATAAAGAAAACAATTTTCGAAAATCTTTTTAATCTCCTTCACATAGGGGAACAAGCTCTCGTTATAAGTAGCTATTTTACTCTCAAGAGAAATAGTTTTGAGGTTGAACGCCCCAGCAATTTTACAAATTTCATTGCGCGAAATACCAAATATCTCGAGTTCATGCACATTCTTTGCAAGAATTACGGCTATAATTTAGCTGAACAAATTGAAATGTACCCATCACACAGTTGTGATTCTCTCTACCCATTTGCCGCTCAGGCTTATAGAGACACAACAGACGATATATTTATACGCAAATTCAAAGAAGGAATTTCAACATATATTAGCGCAATATCCGACAAAAACAGTTTCATTGTCAAGTGGATCGAATTTATGGGGCATCAATACCATAGCGACTCCATAAGAGAGGGATGCGATTCCAGTTTTGCCAACAACAAGGTTCTTGAAATGATGACCTACATCAAAGATCAGCTCAATATCTCGCCCGAAACCATATCCCGCTTACCTAACAAAGATGTAATCAGATTAGCCTGCGCAAGTAGTTTAGAAAAATTGAGAGCGGACTACAAGAAGTGGTCCACAGATAAAGACATCGATAGGAAAACCAAATATTCATCTGGTATTTTCTTCATCATTCAAATGATTGAAGAAATTCAAAAAGCAGCAATCTAAGCTCGCACTTGGTGCACTAAAATCGACCTGCAAGCAACCTTGCAGCACGATTGCTTTCGACGAGCGAATTTACTAGCGTACACGGTGGCATCGGTCACAGTAGTTCCGAACGGCTTCCGCTTGGGAGTGGACATTTTGCTTACAACATTCGGCATTGAAAAAGATGAGGTCGTTAGCCAGGTTGCCGCAAAAGGAGTAACCTAGCAGCTGATGGACGCTGCTTTGGGCTATATCCTTATCAAAGTCGATGCGGTCACAGCGCAACTCACATTCGCGGTCGATGGGGTCGGCAATGCGGATGGAAATGGCTTGTTTTGCCAGCAGCTTTTCAATAGGACTCAGCTGATGGTTGGCATCGACGCCGAACTTCTGGAACCGGGCGGCACCGGCAGTGATGCCGCGGGCATAATTGGGTGTATTATTCATTTTGTTTAAGGTGTTGGGTGTATAATGGATAGATTCTTGTGTGGAATGATTGTTCAGATAAAATGTCATTAGCGTAGGATTTTGTATTTTTCGGATGGAGCAACGGGGGGCTTCACGAGCACAGAATAGCAGATGTGGCGCAAGAAAAATATATGCCCGAGAGGCAAGTGGCATAAAAAATCGAGCTTCAGTAGGGACTTCGTGTCTCATAGCCTCATTTTCGCTCAAAAAAGCCACCAAAGCAAGTTGCACGCGTGCAATTCTGCCGCCCCTGCACACGAGGGGTAAGCAAATTTTCCCGTCTTCGGCAAGTCCTCGCCGAGGCCTTCGAGGATGTGTGAAATTCCCGCCACCGCGACCAATGGTCGCACCGGCGTGGCGAGCCAGCCGAGCGAAGAGACGGCTACCACCCCACGGCGAGCCTTGCGCCCGCCGCCTCCGGGCCACAAGCGAAGCGACCGTGGCCCACGGCAAGCCCCACGCCGCCCCCGCTACACTCCGCCGCTCCCTACCACCCCGCCCCTCCACCGCGACCACGGGTCGCTCCGGCGTGGCAAGCCAGCTGAGCGAAGCAACAGCTACCACCACGCGGCGAGCCTTGCGGCCGCCGCCACCCGGCCACAAGCGAAGCGACCGTGGCCCACAGCAAGCCCCCGCTACCTC
>JAZQHA010000227.1:0-2104 GCA_045540315.1 Acutalibacteraceae bacterium
CTCGGTAGCTCGTCGGGCTCATAACCCGAAGGTCGTAGGTTCAAATCCTGCTCCCGCAATAGAAGGCTCGGTAGCTCAGTTGGTAGAGCAATGGATTGAAGCTCCATGTGTCGGCGGTTCGATTCCGTCTCGCGCCATTAAATTTAATACTTTGGAAGGGTAGCGAAGTGGCTAAACGCGGCGGACTGTAAATCCGCTCCTTCGGGTTCGGGGGTTCGAATCCCTCCCCTTCCATATTACGGGCATAGTTTAAAGGTAGAACTAAGGTCTCCAAAACCTTCAGTGTGGGTTCAATTCCTACTGCCCGTGTTAAAGATATGGCGAATGTGGTGAAGTGGTTAACACACCAGATTGTGGCTCTGGCACGCGTGGGTTCGATTCCCATCATTCGCCTTTCTATTATTGGGGTATAGCCAAGCGGTAAGGCAAGGGACTTTGACTCCCTCATGCGTTGGTTCGAATCCAGCTACCCCAGTTATTGCCGGCGTGGCGGAATTGGCAGACGCGCTGGACTCAAAATCCAGTGTCCGCAAGGACGTGCCGGTTCGACCCCGGCCGCCGGTATAGTTGCAGTATCAGTTTGATACTGTTTTTATTTTTAGTAATTAATTTTATAATTGTGTTGTGAGGACAAGGATTGTTCTCTTTTTTGCTAGTGCAGAAATATTTCGTCATTGCTTTTATCTACAAACGTTAATCTTTTCTTAGAAGTACATTCTTCATTGTCAAAAGAAATTAAGTGATGAACAGTGGAAGAGTTTATCGACTTGTTTCAAAGTTTGTTAATTATTTTTGAAGTCGAAGTTTTTTGCAGTAGATAAGGATGTTGACTTATCCCCTGAGATATTCGTGAGTATGATTCCTAAGAGGTTCTATATAGAATTACTCTATACTTGAGTGTTCTTGGAACTTGTTTATGTGCTCTGTTTACAATGCAAGTAATTCGGAGGCCTTCGCGCCCATGCTATTGGTTATGGGAAAAGATTTTTTGTGACTTTGTTATCAGATTTATCCACTTGGATAGAATCTGCTTGTTAGTTTTTTATGCGAAATTCCGTATTTAAGATGAGCTTGAACCAACATTCTCTACCGCTGCGAAGATAGCGAGTTAGGGTTGATTGAGGCGAAATGATAGTAAAAAATCCGCTATAAGTGAACCGCACCCCAAAAGTTAGACAAAAAATCTAACGATTGGGGTGCTTTTTGTATGAAATTAACTTATGAAGATAAACTAGAAATCTATAAACTCAGAAAACAAGGTGTGTCTTGGCCTCAGCTGGGTCAAACCTATGATGTTAATCTAGAAATCTACGTTACATGGTTAAGCTTATGGACCGATATGGCGTAGAGATTGTTAAAAAAAGCAAAAATAGGTACTATTCCCCTGAACTAAAGCAAGAAATTATCAATCAAGTCCTTTTTGAAGGCCGTTCGCAGTTGTCAGTCTCTCTAGAATATGCACTTCCTAATATGGGAACTCTTCCCAACTGGCTAGCGCAATACAAGAAAAATGGGTATACTATTGTTGAGAAAACAAGAGGGAGACCAAGTAAGACGGTACGTCAGCCGAAAAAGACTTCAGAGGAAATGTCAGAGCTAGAGCGACTTCAAAAAGAAGTGGAATACCTTAATGTTTTATGGTTTTGAAAAGACATTTAAGTCACTCGATGAGCTAAAACAAGCTATTATTACTTACATTGACTATTACAATAACAAACTGATTAAAGTAAAACTAAAAGGATTTAGCCCTGTGCAATACAGAACTAAATCCTTTCAATAATTAATTGTCCAACTTTTTGAGGTCAGTACAAAGTAGCGGATTTTTAATTTTATATCAAAAAGGTATTGACAAATTAGGATAGAAGATGATAAATTAATATAGCTGCAAAAATCTGACAGGAACATCTTGAGACAGAAGAAAAAAAGTTTTAAAAAAGGTGTTGACAAAAAGAGATTGCAATGTTAAACTAATATAGCTGTTGTTTGAGAGAGAACGATGGCAATCAGATTTGAAACTTGTTTGAAAAAACTTTGAAAAAGTTGTTGACAGCGAGATGAAAATTTGATAGAATATAGAAGTTGTCTCAAGTGAGACAAAGACCTT
>JAZQHA010000228.1:0-2702 GCA_045540315.1 Acutalibacteraceae bacterium
ACAGCCACTACATTATTGCTAAGAGCACTGAGTGTAATGTTTGTGAAGTGCTCATTCCCACCATTGGACCAGAGGCGGATAGAATTGCTCTTTGTGAGAGTCAGATCGCTATCCAAATCAATGGAGAAAGATTTCTCGCCGGAAATAGCCGTCAGACGTCCTCCGATAATGGAACCGGCTTGTTCGTTAGCAATAAACTGCAGCGTTATAGGCGTAGAATCTACTGTCACCATGGACTCCGGAGAATTGGTAGAGTCTCCATAACCGTAAAATTCAAGCGTTCCGTTGGTGTTTACGCTAAACTTCACAGCGGCATCATTACTGCTACCATTATTCTGAATAAATGCGAGATCCTGCTCTGCCAGGGCGTTGCGCTGACTATCAAGATTGAACGTAAGCTCCCAGGAAGTGAGTGCATCGATATCGTCAGTCCAAGTCAACAGCGTGTTGGAGCTCTTAAGTTCCGTTACATTGAGTGTCAGCGGAGCGGCAGCAGCCACACCGGCGAGGGCGAGAAGGGCAATGATTGTCTTCTTCATGTTATTATCTATGTGTTTGTGGTTTTCTTATTTATTTCGGCGAGCTGCCCGGGGATACCCAGTTCTACGCGCGTCGGAACGCTGAGAGACCCGCGCCGCACTCGCCGGGCGTGAGTATATCGCATTTCGAATGCGATGTTGCGCAGGGATAGCAGCATTGTTGTGAAATGTATACAGTATCAATGAAATGTGAAATGATAAAATAATGTGTATTTTTTAATAGAATGCACTGATGCGTCTTTTGAAGAAAATGCATATTTGATGGTACGTCAGGCATGACACGTAACTGGGGTGAGAGTCCCCAATGAGCCGCTGACAGAGCGGAATCAAATAGCAAAAGGCAACTGCGCCGCAGTAATGTGGGGTGGGAAGGAAGCCGGAGGCGAAACACAGACAGGATGAACAAGAACCGGACAGAAGGCCAAAGCGCACGAGGTGAGGCAGCCTTGGATGCTTACGCCCGATACTCTGTCAAGAGTGCGCATGGTAAATTCGGCCTGCACTGTGTGAAAGCTGCGTGCCTTATCCTGAGAGACCCGTTGTTCTGCCGCAACAGACGGCTACGAGCGCAGCGATGAGCAAGGAAGGAGCAACGGGAGTCAGCAGAGGTCATAGTACTCGCCCTCCTGCGGGGAAGGAGCGAATCCAAACCGGACAATTCAGCCGGATACCCATGAACATGGAGCAGCAGAACCAAGGCGTTACATATCAGCCCGAGTTTGATTTCACAACTCTGGCAGAATGGGCGCGCCCACTTGGAAGCGGTGAGGGTGCGATTCCCACAGCTGCACCAAAGCGGGAGCAGCAAGTGTTTGCGGCGTGGAAGGAGAAACTGAACAGGGACGAACGCCTGCTGGAGGCCATAGCCGACCCCGGCAATCTCCGCAGGGCATACCGGAAAGTGAAGAGCAATGGAGGGGCTGCCGGAGTCGATGGAATGAGCATCGAGGGGGTAGCCGAATGGCTCAGAGCACATCCGGGAGAACTGAGACAAAGCCTGTTACAGGGCAGCTACCAACCACAGGACGTGAGGGGGAAGAGCATCCCCAAGCCCAATGGAGGGGAGCGAAAACTGGGTATACCGACGGTTATAGACCGCATCGTCCAGCAAGCCATTGTGCAGGTGCTCACCCCCATACTCGACCCGCAGATGAGCGAGTCGAGCTATGGATTCCGCCCGAATCGAAGCGCCCATGATGCCTTGCGCAGTGCAAGCACATACGCGCAGGAAGGCCGCAGTATTGTGGTCGACCTAGACTTGGAAAAGTTTTTCGATAAGGTGAACCACGACGTGCTTATGGCACGCCTGAAGAGGAAAATATCGGACAAGCGACTGCTCTACTACATCCGCCAAATGCTCAAGGCAGGGGTGATAGACGAGCGGGGCATGAGACATGAACGGGAAGAGGGAACACCGCAAGGCGGACCTCTCTCTCCACTGCTGGCCAACGTGCTGCTGGACGATTTTGACAAGGAACTGGAGAGACGCGGACACAAGTTTTGCCGATACGCGGACGACTGCATCATCATGGTGAAGACCATGTCGGCAGCGAAGCGGGTACTCAACAGCGTGACGCGCTATCTGGAAAACAACCTGAAACTCAAAGTCAACCGCGAGAAAAGTAAAGTGGTTAGCGCGAGCGAATGTCCTTACCTCGGCTACATTATAGGAGCAGCAGGCGCATTACGAGTAGGCAAGGAAAAGGTGGCGAATTTCAAGGAGAAAATCCGCGAAATCACCCGCCGCAACCGAAGCCGCCGACTCGGAGTCGTGATAGATGAACTCAACGCCTTTATATGCGGCTGGGGCAATTATTACAAACTGGCAGCGTTAAAAGACAAGGCGATAGAGTTGGACGGATGGATAAGACGCAAGCTAAGGGTAATCAAACTCAAACAATGCAAACGCGTCTACACCATAGCCTGTTTCCTGCGAGAAAACGGGGTCAGAGAAGACCATGCCTTTATGGTAGCAGGGTCAGGGAAAGGGTGGTGGCGACTATCCAAGACCGGGGAGTCCCACCGAGCCATGGGAAAGGAGTGGTTTAGGAAACAGGGGTTAGTCTCATTGCAGAGCGTAGTCTGTAAAGGTTAGGAAACCGCCGTATGCCATAAAAGGCACGTACGGTGGTGTGTGAGGGGGCGAAAGCCCCCTACACGATT
>JAZQHA010000229.1:0-2467 GCA_045540315.1 Acutalibacteraceae bacterium
GGTCGGTTTTCCGGCTCTATGAGGGTCGGTTTTCCGGCCATCAGTTGGTCGGAAAACTGTACCTGTGGCACACGCGGCACTTTCACATACAGTCGGTTCGGTGCGGAGAAGCCGCCCCGTTCCCGTTCCAGCAGCCCCGCCATGTCCAGTTCATTCAGCGCCCCCTTTATGGTGGTGCTGCCTTTATCCAGTATTTCGGCTATCTCCGCGATGGGATAGATAATATAAATCCTGCCCTCGCCGTCCTGCCACTTGTTCTTCTGGGAGAGGGTGGAGCGGTCTAACAGCAGCGCATAGAGCAGCTTGGCGGTCTGGGAAATCTCCATTTTCAGCAGGAAACGGGGATAGGGCAGATAGGCGGGCAGCTTCGTGTCTGCCATGATATAATCAGCGATAGGATCACCTCCCTGTGTTCGGGTTGATTTTGACGGTTTGTACGCATTTAGAACGCTGTTTCCGGGGGAAAAGGATAAATGTATCGCGTACCCTTTGACACCCACGAAAAAAGCCTTGATTTATGCGGGTTTGAAAGGCTCTAAAGCGTGACATTTCTGCCTTTGTTTCTGCTTTCGCTCGGCGGCTTTGATTTTCTTCATGCGTCCGGCGCAGCCGGGGCAGTATTTTCCCCGGTTGGATTTGGGGACAAAGGCCGCGCCGCAGACGGCGCACCGTTTCCGGCTCCCCCGGTACAAGAGGGCTGCGGCCAGCTCCCCGTCAAGGGGCAGGACAGCCACACGGAACCAGCGGCACATGAGGGAAAAGGAAATGCTCTGGACGCATACGCAAGGCTCCCCGTCGTCCAACAGCAGGCAGTTCCCCTCGTCGTAGTTACAGCACTCATGCACCAGCCGCCGCGCCCGCCGGTGCTGGCGGTAGTCCATGCGGGGCAGGTTATCGCTCATGGCTCTGCTCCTTTCTGCGGCGGGGTTCCTCCCGGCGCAAAATCTGGTCGATGTTCCGCTTGACGGTCTGCAACTCCTTAAACCGCTGTTTCTGTGCGTGATAGGTGTTATACAGGCCGGATTTCTTGGAAACAAGCTGCTCGATCTCGTCCTGCAACGCTTTCCGGGCGGGCAGCCTGGTAATGCCATGTGCCTTGAAATACCGGGCGGCTGCGTCGGCTATGATAAAATCGCTCTCATGCGCCTGCCGGTATGCTTCGCGGGCTTTGGGGGATTTCTGCGCTTTCAGGCCGTCGCGGACGGGTTTGGTCTTGGCGTAGGCCAGCACCTGTCGCTGCAATTCCTTTTTCCCTTGCAGCTTCGTTTCCAGTGCTTTCAGTTCGCCGCTGGTCTGGCGCATTTCCTGATAGGCGGTATCAACGGCGGCTTCTAACTGCTCCGGGGAAGTGAAGCCGTATTCCTGATACACATTCAGCGTCGCGGCCATCTGTTTGAGGTTGTGCATGGTCGCCCAGCGTTCATAGCCCCGGCCTTTCCCCTCGGCTTTCTTCTGCTCAATGTCCACAAGCCGCTGCACATTCGGGGCGGTTCGGGCGGCTCTGTCTGCCCGCAGTTGGTCTTGGATAGAGGGCGGGGTGCTGGATATAGCCGCGGCCTTTTCTGCGGCTCTGGCGGCGTTCTGCTCCAAAACGGCAAGGACAGCGGCGCGGTCAAAATCGTCGCCCAGCTTGCGGGCGGAAATGGGCTTTGTCCTGTCCGGCGTGAGGTAACTAAGCCGCCCCCGGCTCTCCTTGACGGTCACGCCCTCCCGCAGCAGCAGAGAGGAAAAATCCTCGAATGAGGCCGCCGCAGACAGCGCGGCGCGTATGGTCTGCCGCAGCTTCTCTTTGTTCGTTTCAAACTTGGTCTGCCGGGGCGTGATACCGCCTGCAATCATGGGGGCGTTCTGCTTGTCCAGCGCGGCCTGTCCCTTTTTCTGCGCCCAATACTCCCGGTCTGTGACGCGGTTCTTGCTGCCGTTCAAGAGGTCGATTTGGTAAAGCCCCTCCCGGTGGCACATCTCCATGACTTCGGACTTGAAGTAGCGCAAGGCCGCGTCGGTACAGCGGTGCTTGCACCCGGCTTTCGTGTCGGCTGGCCTGTCCATGTAGGGCAGGGACGGGACTTCCTCTATCCGCAGCGAATTGGTAACGATATGCACATGGATATTGCCGCTGTGGTTATGCCCGTCCGGGTGGGTGCATACAAGGGCTTGGTGGCCGGGGAAATGCTCGGCGCAAAACTTCTCGCCCAATTCCTGCGCCCGGTCTACGGTCAGGCCGTTGTCCGGGCCGTCCCGTGGGTCAAAGCTGATGATATAGTGGTGACTTTTCACATCTTCCCGCCGTTGGTTTTTCTCATAGCGGAGATTTGCCCGCATACAGGCAACGGCAAAATCCTCCCCGCCGCAGTTCAGCGTGGACAGCCGGTAGTCCTCGCGGGGGATAAGCCTGCCGGTTTCATCAAGGACGGGCTTCATGGTAAACTCGTCATGCTCAAAAAGCAGGTATTGTTCGGCGGCTCCG
>JAZQHA010000230.1:0-1800 GCA_045540315.1 Acutalibacteraceae bacterium
CTTTATCGGTTATCAGCCGCAAACTTTTGAACAATGTTGACATCAATGGTGACGAACTTCTTGACAAACAAGATGGCGCAAGCGTTTGCTGAGTTTTGGGAGAAAGAATTGCTTGTTGGAACGGGTTCCGCGAACAACCATATGACAGGCGCGACCTCGACAACAAACCTAGTGGCAACGGGCAACACAACTTACACAGCTGCAAATGCTGCAAAAATCGATAACTTAATTAGCTTACAACTTGCGGTTCCTCAACAGTATCAGAAAAACGCAATCTGGATTATGAACAAGGCTGTATTTGCTGAGCTTCGTAAAGCGAAGGACGGAAACGGTAACTATTACTTAGCTTACGGAAAAGGCATAACATCGGGCTTTGAGTGGCAGCTTTTGGGCAAAGCTGTTTACGTTTCTGAAAATATGCCGGAACCCACAGCTGCTGGCAATATTCCTGTTATTTACGGCGACTTTGCGGGAATGGCGATGAAAATTTCTCAAAATCTCGAGATTCAACTCATGCGAGAAAAGTACATCGACAAAAATGCAATAGGAATAGTCGGTTGGGCTGAGTGCGATTCCAAAATTCAGAATCACCAGATGATTGCTGGCTTGAAGATGGCTGCAGCCGTGTGATTAGGGAGACTTTCAGATGAGCTATAACACGAAAAACTATTCAGAGAGTGGCGACAAGTTAGTCATTGGAGGGACCTTAGAAGTTTTAGACGGGGCTAAGTTAAGCGGTTTTCCAATTGCAGGGAATCAACCCCCAAGTGTAGCCACAACAATCGCAGACTTAAAAGCAGATTTTAACTCGCTGTTAGAAAAGTTAAAATCCGCAGGTCTTATGGAGGGTGATGACAGTGAAAGTTAGCGAGATAACAATCAAAAACTTGGCCAACTATTTAAAGCTTGATTATGGAAGTTTGGCCGAGGAAGAAATCTTAGAATTGGCAGCATTTTTGCAGGCTGCAATACGCTTCATTTGCGATTACACCGGGCTTTCTGAGGCTGACCTCGATGAACACGAAACCTTTATAATCGCAGTTTTTGTGTTGGTGCAAGATATGTACGACAACCGCAGTCTTTACGTTGATAAGAGTCACTTAAACCGCGTGGTTGAGACGATTCTGGGTATGCATTCGGTGAATTTATTGTAAGAGGCGGCTTATGGTAATCAATCCAGGAAACTTCGATAAGAAAATTGCGGTAATAAAATTTAAGTCTCGCAAAGATTCCGATGGTTTTGAGGAAAAATCCGAGATTGTTGTTTTGCTGACGTGGGCACAGGTTACAAACATCAGTGGTACTGAAATTTTGCGCTCTAATTCGGATTTTTCGGAAGTTAAAACGCGCTTTTTAATGCGAACTCCGAAAATAAAGCTGGACAAAGATATGGTCATAAAATTTGACGGTAATGCCTATAACATCGCGTATATCAACGATTATGGCTATGACAAAAAGTACACTGAAATTATCGCAGAGCTGGTGAGCAAATAAGTGGCAGATTTTAAATTTAGCTTGGACATGGATTCGATTTTTCCGCAGGGTTTGGACGATGAAAATTTGGCTTTGGATATGGTAAAAGCGGGTCAAGAAGTTATGCAAAAATCAATCCAGAAAGCAGCGCAAAAGCACGTGCGAACAGGCAGCATGACATGGTCGACAAAGTGCTCGAAACCCGTTATCAATCGGGCTGGGGACGCAGTTGGGCGCGTGAAATTTTACGGCAAAGATAAAAACGGAATGCAAAACTGGTACAAAGGAATCTGGATTGAATATGGCACTAAAAATCAGCCTGCAGAC
>JAZQHA010000231.1:0-1516 GCA_045540315.1 Acutalibacteraceae bacterium
CCCTCGATGTGTCATGCGGTATTAGCAGTCGTTTCCAACTGTTGTCCCCCTCTGAAAGGCAGGTTCCTCACGCGTTACTCACCAGTCCGCCACTAAACTTCAATTCAATTGGCCGAAGCCTCTATCCAAGAAGTTCCCTTCGACTTGCATGTGTTAAGCACGCCGCCAGCGTTCGTCCTGAGCCAGGATCAAACTCTCAATAAAATGGTATCTAAAGAGCCGAAGCTCTTCAAATCTTTTATCGAGCTATTTGTCATAGCTTCATTTTTATAGTTACCGTTCCGCGTAATTGACTCAACCGCGTACTTGGCAACTTCTTGGTTATGATTCTTTTACAAGAATCACGTCCGTCTGGTGCTTTCTTTTCGTTACGTTGTTTAATTTACAAGGTACACGCCGTGTCCGGCGGAACATTGCTATTCTAACAGGTTGTCCGTCATTTGTCAACCACTTTTTTAACTTTTTTCAAAGTTTTTTTGTGGCCACATCAGGCTCGCTGTCGGACAGCTTTGATAGAATATCACTCCTCTTCCACTTTGTCAACACCTTTTTCAAGGTTTTTTTGTTTTTATTTTCCATTTTGCATTATGATCAATGAGGCGCAGCAATTTCGGTCATACCTCTGTGCAAAAGGGAAAAGGGTCTGTGCAATTTCACCCTTTGGTGCTATAATAAAGGCAGTTTATGATTCTATCCTCAGGAGGGATTCTTTTGCTGATCCACCGTTTGACCGCCACCTTTGGCAAGCTCCAGGGCCGCACGCTGGAGCTGAAGGACGGCCTGAATATTCTTGAAGCCCCTAACGAAACAGGAAAATCCACCTGGTGTGCGTTCCTGCTCTCCATGTTATACGGCATCAACAGCCGCGAGCGGGAGCGGGCAGGCTTCATTCCCGACAAAACCCGCTATGCTCCCTGGAGCGGGACCTCCATGAGCGGGCGGATGGACTGCTCCGCAGCAGACACCAATCTGACCATCACCCGCTCTACCCGCCGCCAGACGGCCCCGATGGGAGAGTTCCAGGCTGTTTATACCGGCACCGGAGATCCCGTCCCAGAACTGAGCGGCCCCACCTGCGGCGAAACGCTTTTGGGTGTCAACCGCGATATCTTTGAGCGCAGCGCCTTTATCCGCCAAAGCGGGTTGGCCATCAGCCAGGACGCCAGTCTGGAACGGCGCATCGCCGCACTGATTACTTCCGGCGAGGAGGACGTCTCCTATTCCGAAGCCAGCGACCTTTTGAAGAAACAACTGAACCGCCGCCGGCACAACAAGACCGGTCAGCTGCCTGCGCTGGAGGCAGAACTGCAGGAGCTGCGCCGTCAGATCACTCAGTCTGAATCGCTGGAGGAACAGCTCACCGCCGCTCGCCAGCAGCTTGAAGAACTTTCCTCTCGGGAGAAGCTTCTGGCCGCCGAACTGGCGCAGCACGACCGCTGGGAGCGTCTGCAGCAGCAGAAAGCCCTGCAAAGTCGGGTCGTAGCCATGTCGTTCTGTGAGCCAAGGAGGTGTCTTA
>JAZQHA010000232.1:0-15017 GCA_045540315.1 Acutalibacteraceae bacterium
CCACCAGCATAACATGCAAGTTGTTTTCTTGTGGAACAAGCGCGCATACCGACCCATCTGTAAGCCCTATAGCATACACTGTATTTATAGTCACTGACAACACGAGATTCTCCAAAGCAGACGAAAAGCGCATAGCATAGACTTTTGCCTGTGTCGTAGCACCATCACCAGGCGTAGTATTATCCCAACAAGAGGCTAGCTTTTTCTTTTTCCCATGCACAGCCACCCGCACGGTGTTATCACCCTTGACCCTCCAATACACCAAACCAAGCCGCTCCACTTTAGCATACTCTCCAACAAGCACTTCACAACATTTATTATCAACCACTAAGCGCGCCGCTCCATCTCCGCACTCATTTGCCTTCAAAGCTAAAATTTTGAAACCGTTTATAGCTCTAATTTTATCCAAAGAAGCGCGAATGCCGTTCCCACCGGATACATCCGGCAGATCAGCGTCCTAGCCGCGCGCTCTTGACATCGTAACAGCCAAGTTATCGATAATAACTTTATCTCCAGCTTTAAGCCTCAATTTTCCCCCTTCCTGGCTAAGTTCTAAGCAGAGGGCCGTCTCCGTCTAGCTGCTATATTAAACGCAACAGCCACAAAAAATGACCTGCTACAATAAAATTGTAACAGGCTATTTGATATCATATTACTAACGACACCTTAAAAAAGGTTAAAATCGTTAACGAAAATTGTGAATACCGCCGTCATTTGTATTTACGGTGTAAGTTTGACTTTTGTTTTTTAGAGTTAGCCTGAGCGCATGTTGAGAGCTTTTGGCTCAATACGTTCTCGCCGACTTCCCAACTCAATACAGACGCATGCGCAAATCGTTCCCAAAGCCCCGCTAACCTATTATGCCACTTCCACCAATCATCTTTCCGACCTCCTAGAACAGAGCAGCCTCAACATCACGCCTAGGGCCAAAACCAGTACCAGGCCTAGCCCCGCAACAGTCGCGGTTGTAACGGTGTCACCGGTTTTAACATTTGCACCGTCTCCACCAGCACCTGCTCCATCGTCAGAAGTAGGAGTTACGTCACTATGGTCCGCGGTGGTCGGTCCTACTTCCGAATGAGTCGCAGCTGCATCCTCGCCCGTATGGTCATCAACATCGCCATCACCCTCAGGTCCCGAGGTAGTTACGTCTTGTTTGTTGTCATCCGGACCCGGTGGGACAACGGGTGTCGCGTTTTCCACCAGGAAGTCTACTGGTGCCGTCGCCTCGGTCAGAAACTCATTGTCCTCAATGTCTCTCTCAATCCAAGTGTATCCAGCGAACTCCCCATCGAAGTATTTTCCGTACTCCTTCGCCAAGTCAATTTCGCCCGTACCAGCGCCGAGTGTTCTAACGAACTGATAGGTACTCGACCCATCAGACGCCACAACTACCAGACGGGCATTTTCAGTTGGCGCGTTCTCCCAACTTATAGTTTGTGTGTAAGTCACCCCGCCCGCCGCAGCGTCACCCGTTGACACGGTCGGCGTCACCTCCGTGGCACCTAATGGCGAGGTATCCCCAGGCACAATTCGTAAAGTCTGCACCGCTTCACTCGGCGCGTCCGTAAGCTCTGTAGCACCTGCGGCGCCAGCAGCCGGGGCTGACGCGAACCGCACTTTGTTCAGGTCAACGTGGCAGGCGTAGCCCGCCGCCGGCTGGGGCTCATCCACAGCCCTACCAGCATTGTCCGCATTTACACCGCCCGGCCCCACAACGTACACCTCCTGCGACCAGGTGTCGTTCACCGGCACACGCGTCCAAACCCACCCTGTAAGGTACTTCGGTGCCAACTCGACGTTGTTAGTGGTTCCCAGTAGAACGTAAGCGTCCGTACCCGAAACAGCGACCGCCGGAGCGTAGAGGCGGTCCTGAGTTGTGTAATCGGACGCCGCCACGTTATTACTCCCACAGACCTCCGGGACGTAAAGTGTAGTAACTGTAACCAGTCGAAGCAGAGTATTCTCCAATGTTGATAGGTCCCTCTGAACCGAAGTAATACCCCAGTTTTCCGGCCAACCGCGCCTAACAAACGAGCTTCCCCAGAAAGGCGGATTAATCCACTTAAGTAAAGATCCATTTTCCAACGAACCGAAAGCCTGCTGCCAGATCGGGGCCGTATCGATCGTCGCACCAAATGTCGCTGTCCCACTATCACCACTGTTACGACCCCGCAGAGGTGATTCCGACATGAGAACCAGGCCGTATTGTGTCTCTGAACTTCCTGCCTCTGTAGTAACGTCTATCCCTGTAACCAGCCACGTAATCGGAGTACTCTTATCGATTTTTGAGTTAGCAGCTCCATCGTACATAGCTGAAGCCAGGTAACTCACGTCATCTGAGAGCTTACCCATTTGCACACGCAGCAGCAGGTCGTTATCCGTCCCCGTGAGGAACCCCGCTTTATAATCATCGCCCGCCAAATCCGTTAATGTGTCCATCTCGATAAAAAAATGATACGGAACCGTTGGCGTAGCTGCAGCCACATAGTTAAGCGATTTTGTTGGAATACCCAGCAGTACCATCGCGATGCACACCGTCGTGGCAAACAAATTTTGGGCAAGTTTTTTAGAAAATCTTGCCCCCCCCCCTAAATTAAAAAGGGGCTTTTTGTGCCTTTTGCGAGCTTTGTTGTCAATTTTAAATAAATTGTTCATAAAACACTCTCCTTTAACTTAAAAATTAAGACTGTATCACCATAATAATATAAATTAAAGGACGTGTCAAGCTTTTTTGTGAGAGTTTTTTTAAAGTAAAGTGATTTATTTTTGTCACACAAGCGCCGCCACAACATAGTATGGAGTAAATCCATTGCTCATAATTTTGATTGGAGGCTTTTTTATGTCAGAAAATCTTTTTGCCACGGCAACAGACGCACAAACGTGTATCAGCAGCAACTCAACAGGAAGTTTTAAGGAAGCGGTTTGCATCGATGCGTTTCGGGTTTACGACTCTTGCGCCGATAAAGATTGCTTAGACGATATGCGTGTGTATTTTACGGAGGCAGGTCAGCACGTGATTGATCAAGCGTGTTCGGTGAGAATTAAATCCGCAGATGTCATCACGGTTTACGTGGACCTAGAGCCAGTGCCATTTAATAAGGGCTTTTATTCGGTCGATATGACGTTTTTCTTTGAGGTCAACCTGGATGTGTTCATGTCTCCAGCGGCTTGTCCTGTCAGCGTAAATGGTCTATCGGTGTTCACCAAAAAAGTAATTTTATTCGGCAGCGACGGCAAGGTTAAAATATTCAACTCCGGCGAATGCTACGATGACCTCGACTTAAACACCAGTCCACTGCGAAATCTTCCCAAGGCTACTGTGCAAGTCGCAGAACCGATTGGCTTGTCTGCAAAAATCCGTTGCGAGCACGATAATTGCTGTAGCCTAAATTGCCACATCCCAGAGTGTATTTGCCGTAAGTTTGGCGGCGAGTTTCAGTTGCGTAACACAACCAATAATGTCTACGTAACACTGGGCATATTTACTATCGTTCAGCTAGAGCGTAACGTCCAAATGCTGGTTCCCTCATACGATTTCTGCATACCAGAAAAAGAGTGCGTTACCACCTCGGATAACCCTTGCGAGCTCTTTAATCGCCTTGACTTCCCAACCGATGAATTCTTTCCACCGCGTTCCGCTGAGGCCATCTCCAATGGTGACGGAAAAAATATAAGTTGCGGATGTGGCTGCGGTAACTAAATAAAATAAAAAAATACAAACTAGAGCTAAGCTTTGACAGAGTTTAGCTCATAAATTTTTTTAGATAAGCCTTGGTCTGCAAAAAATTACTCATCCTCGGCGTTAACTTTTATGTACACGTGAATTATGTTATAATATAATTGATAATTTATGAAAGGGCGAGAGACATTGAATTATCCACAGACAAAGACTATTGAAGACCTTGACGTTGTTGATAAAAGAGTCCTTTTACGCTGTGATTTTAATGTTCCGATGGATGATAACGGTAATATTTTAAACACAAGACGTATAGATGATTCGTTGAAGACCATTCGTTACTTGATGAAAAACAACGCCAAAATAGTTATTGTGTCACACTTGGGACGGCCAAAAGGTATAAAGAAGGAAGAACTTTCGCTAAAACCTATTGCGGATTATTTGGCTCACGTTTTAAATACAAGTGTAAAGTTTATTAGCGCGGATATTCGTCTAGAAGTTCCACTGAGTTTAAATATGCTACAATCTGGTGAGATAGCTTTACTCGAAAATATACGCTTCTACAAAGAGGAAGAGCAAAACGATTTAGAGTTTTCAAAAAAGTTGGCTCATCTGGCCGATGTGTATGTAAACGACGCCTTTGGTACAGCGCATAGAGCACACGCATCAACATGTGGAGTTACTAAGTTTTTACCTGCTGCTTGTGGCTTTTTAATTCAGAAAGAACTTTCTGTTTTATCGAAACTTTTGAGAGAAGCTGAACGTCCTTTTGTAGCCATTCTTGGAGGAGCAAAAGTTTCAGATAAAATCGGCGTAATTGAAAGCCTCTTAGATAAAATTGATACGCTTATTATTGCAGGAGGAATGGCCTACACATTTTTGAATGCTCTAGGCTACTCCATTGGTAACTCGCTTTTTGAAGCGGATAAAGTCAATTTAGCTAAAGATATTATGGCAAAAGCTAAGGCGTTAAACGTTCGACTAGTATTGCCAGTGGATAATGTTGTGGGTGAGACTTTTTCTGCCAATACAAAGACTCTTGTTGTTAGCTCGGACAGTATACCAGATGGTTTTATGGGATTAGATGTTGGCCCTCAGACTGCAGAGCTCTTTTCTGAAATCATTTCTAATGCGAAAACTATTTTTTGGAATGGCCCTGTCGGCGTTTTTGAGTGGGAAAAATTTCGTGCGGGAACACTGGCTATCGCAAAATCTGTCGCGAATAGTAATGCTGTGTCTATAGTTGGCGGTGGAGATTCCGTTGCTGCTGTCGAGATGCTTGGTTTTTCAGACAAAATTACGCACGTTTCTACTGGTGGAGGCGCTTCACTTGAGTTCCTAGAAGGTAAAGATTTACCAGGACTTTCAGCTTTAGACAATAAAACTTAAAATTAGCTGCAAAAATGCGGGCGCCGTGCCACCGAAATATTTTTTTATAAAAATATTTCGGTGTAGCCAAATGACTATGTCATTTGGCCAGCTCAACGAAGTTGAGCGCACGGCGCCCCCCCTATAGGTTAGCTTTTGAAAAAATGAAGGAGGCGTATTTTTTTGTCCTTAAAAATAAGAAGGCAAATGATAGTTGGAAACTGGAAAATGAATAAAACTCCACAAGAAGCGGCGCAATTGGTAAACGCAATAAAATTAGGTTTAGTTGAAGCCAAACGAGAGGTAATACTCTGTACACCATTTGTAGACATACAAACAGCAGTGGAGCTAACAAGGAACACACAGATTAAAGTTGGTGCACAAAATTGCCACTTTGAGCAAAATGGTGCATACACTGGAGAGATATCGGCGCAAATGTTAAAGGAGTCGTCTGTTGAGTATGTAATTCTTGGTCACAGTGAGCGACGGACATACTTTAACGAAACGGATGAGATAATAAACAAAAAGATAAAGGCTGCAGTTGCAGAGGACCTTAAGGTGATTTTCTGTGTTGGCGAAACCCTACGAGAAAAAGAAATAAAAATTACTGGCGAAAAAATTTCAATGCAAATAAAAAATGGTTTAGAGGGAATTACTTTAAACGAGTTAAGAAAAATAAGCGTTGCCTATGAACCAATATGGGCAATTGGTACTGGTCAAACTGCAACCAAAGAGATAGCAAATAACGTTTGCAGTGAAATTAGAACAATAATTTCCGAAATGTATGGAACACTTGCCGCAAATGAAATTTGCATATTGTATGGTGGTTCAGTAAGCGAAAATAACGCACAAGAGCTATTGACAATGGAGCACATTGATGGACTTTTAATCGGTGGTGCATCTTTAAACGCAGACGCATTTTTAAAAATAGCAAATGGCATAGATACCTAAATTAACGGGGGAAGTCTTGCAAATGAAGAAACCTTTAGTACTAATTATAATGGATGGGTTTGGGATACCAAAGGACATAACGAAAAGTGCGATAACTCCGGAAACCACACCAAATTTGAGCAGACTCTTTGAGAAATACCCCACCACACAGTTAGCAGCCTCTGGGGAGGCAGTGGGCTTACCCGCGGGGCAAATGGGTAACAGCGAGGTTGGGCACACAAATATTGGTGCAGGGCGGATTGTCTATCAAGAATTGACACGCATTTCGAAAAGTATTAAAGACGGCTTATTTTTCGAGAATTCGGTTTTAAAGAGTACAATGCTAAAAGCAAAGGAAAAGCACACAACGCTACATTTGATGGGTCTTTTATCAGATGGGGGAGTGCACAGCCATCAAGATCATTTATTTGCACTTTTATCTATGGCACAAAAATTAGGTTTAAAAAATGTATATATCCATGCTTTTTTAGACGGTCGAGACACTTTGCCGACGTCTGGTATAGATTTTATTTCTAATTGTCAAAATAAGGTTAAAGAGATTGGCATCGGGAAAATAGCGACTCTCATGGGCCGCTATTATGCTATGGACCGAGACAACCGTTGGGAGCGTATAAAGCTAGCTTATGATGCGATGGTGAATGGCATTGGAGTTTTCGAGGAAGAACCTAGTAAAGCTATTAAAAAATCTTATGAGAACAGAATTTTCGATGAGTTTATTCAACCGACGATTTGCGATAAAAACGGCACTATTAAAGATGGTGACTCAGTTATATTTTTTAATTTTCGACCAGATAGAGCACGTCAACTGACTCGCGCTTTTGTAGATGAGACTTTTCCAGCGTTTAATCGTAGGAAATTTTTACCTAACTTGAATTTTGTTTGCATGACTCAATATGATAAAAATATTCCAAATGTTAAAGTTGCCTTTGAGCCAGAAGAAATAAACAACACTTTTGGAGAGATTATTTCGCGTAACAATTTAACTCAGTTGAGAATTGCCGAAACTGAAAAATACGCGCACGTTACGTTTTTTTTCAACGGTGGAATAGAGAAAAAATTCGCCGGCGAAGATAGAATATTAATTCCTTCGCCAAAAGTTGCTACCTATGATTTAAAGCCAGAGATGAGTGCTATCGAATTAACAAAAGTCGTAAAAGAAAAAATAAACTCTAAAAGCTACGACGTAATTATTTTAAACCTCGCAAATTGCGACATGGTTGGGCATACTGGTAACTTTGAGGCAACGAAAATCGCAGTAAAGACAGTTGACAGCTGTGTAAATGAGATTGTAAACGAGATTATAAAGGTAGACGGAGTTGCGGTTATAACAGCAGACCACGGTAACGCAGAACAGATGATTGATGATAATGGTACGCCATTTACAGCCCACACAACTAATTTAGTACCATTTTGTGTGGTGGGATGCGACTGTAACTTAAAACCAAATGGCAAGCTTTCGGATATTGTCCCTATGATACTGGAGGTTTTAAACAAAAAGATTCGACTATAAATAAAAACATCTTATAAAATTGATTGCTGCCACACGATACAAAAATATTGACTTTTATTATGCAGCGCGCTATAATTTATTTTATAATTAACTACAAAACAAATTATTAATTTTTTATAGGATGTGTTTTTTTATGTTTTGGCCCATTGTATTGTTAGCAGCTTTAGTGAACGGTGCAAATGTTGATATTCCATCAACACAGCAAGATGATGATGCGCTATGTGAGCAACGCTTGGCGGTTTATGCGGAGATATCAGAAGACTGCCTTTGTAACGAAAATTATGACAAAGGAAAACTTAAAGAGTTGCAGGATTACATTTTGACAGATTTGCCAGTATGTGGCCTAGATGTTCAGTTGCATCTCATACATCAGCTTGCCTGCTGTAAAGCTACATCAACGTTATCCAATAAAATGCAGGATATAGGCCGTAATAATCGAATTACAGCTAATGATGTACAAGAATTGTTTAGAATCTATGATGAGGAGATATCAAAGTATTGTTCTTCGAGAAAATGTAAACTTACAGAGGAATGGCTATATGAGAATTTTGGCCTCTTTGAAGAGAATAGGAACATCGCCTTTTAGTAACATTTAAAATAAAATATAAAAGCTCCTGAATTTTATTTTTCAGGAGCTTTTTGTTAAAAAAAGTAAAGGGATCTTGTTATCGGGCGGTGTGCGTAACGGCCTCTTCAGTTTCTCTAAATAACAAAGATATACACCAAATTGCAGAAAGTGCAACTATGGTATAAACGATTCGGCTCAATAGGCTAAATTGTCCGCCAAATAGCCATGCAACTATATCAAACTGAAAGATTCCGATAGATCCCCAGTTAAGTCCGCCTACAATCAATAGAAGTAAAGCGACTTTATCTATCATAGTTTTTCACCCCTTCTTTTTCTAATGCGGTATTTTTCCGCAATGTTAGTATTAGTGTTTTTTTTTTATTTATTCAAATATTTTTTTGAATTATTGACAAAGTTTAGGTGACGAGTTTAATATAAGTGTGATATTTAAAAATAGGAGACAATGTGCCCATGCTAAGCGTAAAAGCCATTAAAATATTAAAAATAGCCTTAAATACTTACGGAATCATTTGGTCTGGTTTGCTCTTAGCTTGCTGTTGTATACTTAGTCGAACACCTATGTGGTATCAAGAACCAGTTTTATGCTGGCCGTTCTTTCACAGCATGGTTACATATACGAGCATATATAAGTTGCATCATACACTAAAAGTACAACACGATACGTTAAGCTATCTCGACTTAAAAATTTGGCTACTTTCATTTAGCAAAGGAATCTTTTTGGCATATTTATACTTGTCACTTGCTGCACATTATATGGTAGGCTCAATCTTATTTTTTATTTTAGCCATGGCATCAATTTACTGTCAAAATTATCTCACAAAGCAAAAAGCTCAATAAAAAAGGCGCCACACTATATCGCGCGGCGCTCTCTTATTTTATAGTTTAACCAAAGAATCTATTAATTTCAATTTTTGCATTTTCAATTGAATCTGAACCATGGATGATATTCTCAGAAGTACAGAAGGCATAATCTCCACGAATCGTACCAGCAGTAGCTTCCTCAAATTTTGTAGCACCCATCAAAATGCGCATACCCTTAACAGCATTTTCGCCTTCAACAATCATTGCAACAACCGGACCAGAGGTCATGTACTCAACAATATCCGGGAAGAAAGGCCTATCCGCGATATGTGCATAATGTTCACGCAGAATTTTTTCGTCAAGATACATCATCTTCATATCAACGATTATGTACCCTTTTTTCTCAATGCGAGAAATAACTTCACCAATCAAACCTCTTTTGATACAATCCGGCTTTAACATAATATAAGTTCTTTCGACAGCCATATTTGAGCTCCTTTTTTCAACAGTTTTATTTTCAGCGGCAAATCCAACCTTACCAAAAGCTGGAACCATTGCCATAGATAGCGCTAAACCAAACGAAATTATTTTTTTTGCTTTCATTAAAGAAATCTCCTCACTTTTTAGTATGTTTTTATTATATCACATGTACAGATAAATTACAAGATTTTTAAATTAATTTGGCGTGCCCATTGATGTATTTATTTGAGTTTAATCGCACCCAACGCCAGCCGCGAGGCCAACGAAAATAAAATTTTTATTTTCGTTGTAGTTCGAGGCTTAAGCCTGGAACTGGCCGAAGGCAAAGCCTTCGGCGCCTCGCGGCGCTGTCACTGCGGTATCACGGCATCTAATAATGTAAAAGGCACGCTCAAATTAATTTTTTATATTTAAAAAGCGCATCCGGTAGAAAAAAATTTCCGGAACTATCTTTACAAAATGGAACAACGTTTATCACCGCATCCAAATTCAACAAACCGTATATATGAGGAAATTTTATTCCTTTACTACCTCGTTTTTCCCACTTGATTTCACTACTCAGTTTTTCTGCATCTACGCACAAAATAAGTAATTTTTCTTGAAGTTGTTTCAAATTATCATTTGCAACATCAACTACATTTTCTATTGTTGAACAATGTATAAAGCCATCCTTCTTAAGAGAGGAATTTCCGTAAAATCCCGATTGCAAGCTGTTTTTATAGTCGTTTTCCTTTGCCACATGAAGTAGAATCATTTTATTACTCCCATATAAAACAAATAGTTCCCACTAAAAATGAGAACTCCTAAAATTGGAGGCGCCACCCAGATTTGAACTGGGGATCAGGGTTTTGCAGACCCATGCCTTACCACTTGGCTATGGCGCCAAAACTAAAATACAAACGACAAGCTAATAAATTAAACAGATACGTCTTTTTGTCGAGAGCCAAAAGGAAAATCATCATCAAACATATTATCAAGTTTATCTTCTAACTCACTCATTTTCTCTTCTAACAGAGCTGCATCATACTTAAACAATGCTGAATCTTCTTGCGATACTCTAAAATTTCCTTCATAATCTTCGCCAACAATTTTAAGTATATTTTGCCCTTTCCGGCATTTCAGCGTTATATCACCATGATATTCAGACTCATTTTGCGATGTTACTTCTTTCAAAACAGTAACGTTCAAATTTGGGTCAACCAAAACCAGCTTTGTTTTACCCTTTTTTACATTGATAGAAAATTTAATTTTTGTCTCGCCAGGCTCATCTACCGTAGCCACCGCAAGTTTCCGAATACCACTCAGCTTGCCAACCTGCACAGAATAAGTTTTGTTATCATCTTCCAACTTTCCGCTCCAGTTGTAACAAGACCCATTTTCACTTGTAGCTATCGAGAGATTGTTATTATAATGATTAAAAACGCAACCGCTTAACACAGCAGACAAAAAAACAATACCCGCAAGCGCACAAAGCCAATTTTTAAACATTGTAAACACTACTCCACCACATACAAATAAAATGGAGCGGATGACGAGGCTCGAACTCGCTACCTCCACCTTGGCAAGGTGGCGCTCTACCAGATGAGCTACATCCGCAAACTTTAATGGTGCCTTCGGACGGAATCGAACCATCGACACGAGGATTTTCAGTCCTCTGCTCTACCGACTGAGCTACAAAGGCAAAATATGGCGACCCGAAACGGGCTCGAACCGTCGACCTCTAGCGTGACAGGCTAGCGTTCTAACCAACTGAACTACCGGGCCATCTAAGTGGTGGGAGCAACAGGGCTCGAACCTGTGACCCCCTGCTTGTAAGGCAGGTGCTCTCCCAGCTGAGCTATGCTCCCACAAATCGCCGCTGCCTTCGAGCGTTCAATTACCCTTAGCAACAGTATTAATGATATCGTATTTCTTTTCAGATGTCAACACTTTTTTAAAAATTTTTATTATTTTTAATTTTATAATAGTTTTTTCATCAATCCACAATAAAGTAGTATGCATTATTGGAGATTTTTTCGATAAAAACTTTGCACCTCGATGTGTTCTTTACCTCTTGCAAAGAAGAGTCTTGGGCTATTTTCGAGTCTTTCTTAATGGTCATTCATCACTTTTTTGTAACGAAAAAAGTAACCAAAAACGTTTCGAGAGGGATTTCGAGTTCCCTCTCGAACTCTCCTTATAACGACCAGCGTCCCGCTGGACCGCGCTAACCCTTAGCCGCGGGCGAAAAAATTAAATTTTACGCTCAACCCAAGTTTACGACTCGTCCAGTGCGGACACGCACCGACCAGCGTCCCGCTGGACCGCACTAACCCTTAGCCGCGAGCGAAAGAATTAAATTTTACGCTCAACCCAAGTTTGCGACGTTGCCTGTGCGGGCTCCGCGCCGCGACTTGTCTTGCTAGGTCACGCACCTCAATCAAACTGCCAGTTCAAATATTCAACATAAAAAACATAATTTCCTCTTGACAAGCCTTACGATATTATTTATAATGCACTCAAACAGATAACGCTCAAAAGGAGACATAAATATGATTAATTTTATCAAATTTCACAGTATATTTAAAAACATGCACAAAAGCCCTCGTTTCAACCTAGGGGGGGGGGCAAGATTTCCTAAAAAACTTGCCCAAAATTTGTTTGCCACGACAGTGTGCATCGCGATGGTACTGTGTACCATGCCCCGCGGGTGGGGCAGTTACGAAGCGCATGCGTCAGATACGCCTACTATTACGATCATGTATCATCCTGACTTGAACACGCTTACGTGGGCTGACACAGCTAATACGGCGTATGGTCACGAGGGCGAGGAGATCATGCTCCGCGTGGTTAAGGCTGGTGGTTCACTGGATGCGTCTGACGACTTATCGCTGAATTGGTTCGATGACAGATCCATGACACTGGAATCGGGGTATCAAGGTGAGCAACTAGGTTACTATTGTATACTGACCATCCCAATGGGGGCGGACAACCTGCCGATTGTACTAGACTCGGCCAATTGGGAGGCACCGCTCGCGCTATCGAAATACGCGTACGTTACCGTCCGACGCGGCGGGTGGCTCATAGGCGGCGACGCGGCGCATGGCATTAAGCTGGTAGCTCGCAACTTGACAACGGCAGGTTGGTTAACGGACGCAGGTGAACCGAGAAGCGCGGCTGTGACACATGTGACTGTTGACTATAGCTACGCCACGGTGCCAGCATCGGCACTGGAGACCGACACTGACAGGTTCGTGTATGCATACACCCGCGCGGGCCCCTCCTACCAACGTTGGCTATATCGGGACAACTTCACTAACTGGCCTGTGGCGGCAACGGGGTTGAGCGTTTCGCCGGCGACGCTAACGGTGCGAACTACCTCGACACAAGGTGCGCAACTGACTGCAACTCAAACGCCAAACAATGCTACAGATAAGACTATTACATGGTCAAGCACGAACACGGCTGTGGCTACTGTGGACGCTACCGGACGTGTGAAAGGGAAAACGGAGGGAACGTGCTATATAAAGGCGCAGGACAAGTACGGGAACACTGCGACGTGCTCTGTGACGGTGGTTAAACCAACTGGACTGACGCTAGATGTTGACGAAGTAGAACTGTACGTGAATGATGGTAGCGGGTATGTTGAGACTTTTCTGGGCGGCGAGCGGCTGAAAGACGACGATGGGATGGTTTCTGCGACGTTCACACCAGATGAAGGTTGGACACATGATTGCCTCAGTATAACTTACAGCGGGTCCTCGCAAGGCGGTGTTGTATTAACCCCAGGAGGAACGCAGGGCATGGGCACACTGACGGTTACACATGGGGAGTATTCCGCAACTTGCCGTGTCAAGGTGATGACACACGCAACGTCTTTGGCTGTCAGAGACACCTCGCTTAGCTTGCCAGCACCAACAGTTGATAATCCGCAGCCTTCGGCAACGTGTGCACTTACTGTGTCGCCGCAAGACACTCTGCAGGACGTTGTTGTGAACGCGTGGGATGAAACTATCGCAACATGTGAAGTTGCAACCGATCAGAGGTCGCTTACGATAACAAGCCTCAAAACTGGTAAAACTGGGTTCACCGTGTGGATAGGCTCCTGCTCACAGGACGTGACAGTGGTGGTCGGTACACCGGTGGAGAGTGTCCAGCTGACAAGTAGCCGCGATGAAATGGCGGTAGGGGATGAGCATACATACGCCGCTACGGTGACACCGGACGGAGCTCAAGACGCGGTAGTTTCCTGGCGAACTTCAGACAATATGGTGGCGACAGTGGACAGCAATGGGCGTGTTACGGCGAAGAAGGCGGGTCTCGTCCTGATTATAGCTGAGGCGGGTGGCAAGTCGGCAAGCTGCCAACTCACAGTCTACGAGCCGATTACATCGATATCGTTTGCAGAGACCAAAGTAGAAGTGCAGACTGAAGACACGTACCAACTGAACCCTACGTTGGGACCTGCTGGTGCCGACGCAACCAGGGTACAGTGGACGAGTGCGGATACGTCAATTGCAACAGTGGACGCTAATGGTACGGTCACTGGTGTCGCTGTGGGTCACACTACGATTACGGCGACGGCGGATGGGCAGTCCGCGACGTGCGAGGTTAATGTCTACGTGCCGATTACATCGATATCGTTTGCAGAGACCAAAGTAGAAGTGCAACAGGGACAACCGTCCCAACTCAGCCCTGTGTTGGGGCCTGAGGGTGCCGACGCAACCAGGGTACAGTGGACGAGTGCGGATAAGTCAATTGCAACAGTGGACACTAATGGTACGGTCACTGGTGTCGCTGTGGGTCACACTACGATTACGGCGACGGCGGATGGGCAGTCCGCGACGTGCGAGGTGACGGTAATTGTGACGGTAATTGTGCCGGTGACTGGGGTCGAACTAGATGCGACAAATGTAGAGTTGACTGTCGGTGCGCCAAAACAACTTACTGCTACGGTGTCGCCAGATAATGCTACTGACAAGACGGTAACCTGGTCCAGTAGCAATACTAACGTCGCGAAGGTCAGTAACACGGGTGTCGTAACTGCTATTGCTGCGGGTTCGGCCCAGATTACAGCAACTGCAGGTGGAAAGTCCGCGACGTGCAAGGTAACCGTTACAGCTGCCGACACAACCACTGGACAGGGGCCGAACTATCTTGAAGTTACAGTGACAGTAAACGGAACACAGCAGAGAATACGCGTGTACGACCCGAATGGTGTGCTGCCTGCTGATGCGGACCTCTTGGCTGAAGTGGTCACGACGCATGAGCAGCTCGACGATGGCCTGGAGATTGAACACATTATGTCGTATAATCTTACACTTGTTGACGGTGCGGAACAGCCGATTCCGATGCCACGCGATGATACGTTCAAGCTCTGTTTTGAGGTGATTCCTGGCCTTGACGCCAAGGAGCTGGAGATCGTCCTGGTTAAACAGTTTGCAGATGGCCAATTCGAGGAAAGCCTTGTGCCTATTGACGGGGTGGATTGGGCTTGCGTTAATACAAACCGGTGTAGCCCCTGGTCGCTTATTGATAGGCTCTCAGACGAGGAGAAGGCCGCCGTGCAACCAACGCAGTCACCGCCACCAGACGAGACGAAGGCCGCCTCGCAAACAACGCTGACACCACCGTCAGACGAGGAAAACTTGCCGGGAGAC
>JAZQHA010000233.1:0-5371 GCA_045540315.1 Acutalibacteraceae bacterium
GATTTTCCAGTAACCGATTTTCGTTGTTCTTGGGGCTCGAGCGCATTGCAAAAATATTACGCTAAACATCGTTCGCGACTTGTCCCGTGCGGTCACGCACCGATTTGCTCGGCCAAAATTTTGTTTCGAGAGGTGAGGGAAAAGGTGGATTTATCATTTTTAGAAAATTCAGCAGTCACTTTGCTCATCTCTGAGGCCATAACCTTAAGGTCGGGGTTTATCTGTTTAATGGCATCTCTGTAGGCTTTTTCACCCTCAAGCTTAATCGTTCCCCCGAATGTATTTGACCCGGACATTTTATTTTCACCTCCAAAATATTTTTTCGTTTAATGTATTTACATGGTGCACATAATATGATATAATTAACATACAATAATTAAATGGAGGAACTATTATGAGTGCTACAACAATGAATATCCGTGTGGACAGCGAAGTAAAAGATTCCGCTAAAAAAATTTTTTCAGAACTTGGGCTAGATTTAACTACTGCAGTAAATATTTTTTTAAGACAATCAATTAGAGAAAATGGTATTCCATTTGATTTGAGATTAGATATTCCAAACCAAGAAACTAAAAAAGCTATCAAAGAAGCAGAACAAGGTGTCGGAATGAGTAAGTCTTTTAAATCTGTAAAAGATTTATTTGACGATTTAGGTATTTAAATCATGATGGAAATTAAATATCACAATAAATTTAAAAAAGACTTAAAAACACTAAAAAAACGCAAAAAAAATCTAGACCTGTTAAAAGAAGTCGTCACCATGCTTGCCGAAGAAAAAGTTTTACCAGAAAAATACCGCGAACACGATTTAATCGGGGAATTTAATGGCTATAAAGATTGTCATATTCAAAATGATTGGGTTTTAATTTATAAGATTGACAAGTCCATATCATTAATTTCTCTATATAGAACTGGAACACACAGCGATTTATTTAGATAAAAAAACAGCTACCTACCGTAAAAAACGGTAAGCGGCTGTTTTTTTATTTTTAAACAGGCAACCACTCATCTTTGCTTGATTCCATGCTTTTTTCATCTTTAAAAAGCTGTTGTTGAGCGCAAAACCGGCGAGTCGCCGGTGACATTTCGCACATACAGTTTCCTAACCCCATAGTTCTTCGCGCCTGCGCTCGGAACTATATGCAAGCCCCAAATTCTTTTTATCCAAATTTTAACCGCGTTTAAGCGTCATATGATCGGCTTCTTGTTCGGTAAATCCGAGCATTTTAGTTCCAACAAACAAAATCCACCGGCAAAGCCGGCTTCGTCGCGAGTAAGCTTTTGCTTTTATAAGATTGCCTTCACGCGACACAAAAAACATCTTACCATTTGATTTTGCTTAACCCTGAAAGCTCTTGGCGTGGTTGGCTATTTTTCTTGTTTCAATTTGTGAATATCTTTGCCATAATTTTGTTTGCAGCTCCGGAAAGCCCGATTTCAGTGAGTATGCGTCCGGCCTTTTTCGAAGTTATTGCTTTTGGCTTTTCGCCAGTTTTTTCAGCTTCGATTTCTAATCCTTCGTTAAATTGCTTCGGTAATAAAAAATTTCAAAGCCTTGATATCCGGCTCGTCGTCACGCTGAATTAGATTCGACCAAGCCTCAATAGTTCCGTATTTTTCCTGTATCGATTCCATTACGTTTAACGTAAAAACCAAAGGGAATTTCTCAGTTTCAGTTTCTAAATAATTGATTTTATCGACCAAAAATCATCACTCCCCTGTAACTTCTGACTGCACAAAAAAGCCATCTAGCGCGGTGTTTGCCTCATTTTCCGTGTCGTAAACCTTGTGTTTTTCCCAGTCGCCATCGTCATTTTCAAAAATCGTTGCTTCAACCGATGGTGTTGTAAATTCTAAGCTATCACCTTTTGTTTTTGCGTCTGTCATGAATGGCTTAAATTTCATCTTAGGGAAAAACTCTACTTTGTACTTGAGAGCGCCACCAACCATTTTCGGCACGATGTGACCGAAACCAATATAAATTGGAACATCGTTTACATTTGAGATGACAACTCCAGTCTCCTCATCGACGGTTTTGCCGAGAAGCTCAGCAAAAATTTCATCGTTATCATCGTCGATGCCAGCCGTTAACGTGCCACTTTTAAAGATGGAAACCTGTTCTTTGATAACGTCATCAGCGTAAAGCATGGCCTCCGAAAGGTCCAGTGAAACCTTACATTCTATGGCCCCGGCAAGCGTCTTTACCGGTCCATAAGTTCCATCATTGTTCAATTTCGCGTATTTGAAACGCTTTAAACCAATTCCTGCCAAAATAAATCTTCCAAATTTTTTCTATTACTTTTTTGTAACGAAAAAAGTAACCAAAAACGTTCCGAGAGGGATTTCGATTCCCTCTCGGACTCTCCCTAAACGACTCAAATGGTTCTGCCCTTTAGAATTCCGCGTTACTATCTGCTATATCTTTAATAAATGGCAAATTAAAATAATTGGGGCCGCACTATATCGCGCGGCCCCTTTTTGTGTTGGTGTTATGCGGTTAGCTTTTTATTTTTTACACTTTATTTAATGTGTCGATTATGTCAATTATATTGAGTTTATGTAATGTAAAATTTTAAATACATAACAGAGTTTAAAACTTATAAAGTATTTAGAATATCAGTTTTGTATCCCATTAAGAAGTTATATGTTTTTGGCGAGACCAAATTTTTTAGTTCGAAACATTGTCCTTTATTTATCATTGTGCGTATTATTGGTAAAGTCAAAACTTCTGTTTTAATTCTAAACGCAGATGCAACTTCAGGCCAATTTGTCATACAATAATCATAAATATACGATGGAAGAACCTTTTTTAATTCATTAAAATTTCTTTTATTTACTAAATCACGGAATGTTGAAATAGTTAGTGCAGATTTATTTGTAGAAACGTTTATTTTGATATCTAATACACATTGTAATTTCGGTATATATTTTTGAACTATATTATCGTACACTTCATTGTTATCACGCATGACAAATGCACTAATTTCTCTTTTGGCGTTGTTTTTGTGATCAGCAAAAAGTCGTTCTCTCTTCTTAATAAATTCCTCAAATGATTTAGAAAAGTAATGATTTACTCTTAGTTTCGAACATGATATATTTGAATTCCATGCACCTAAAACTTTTTTGCCGTTTTCATCTACACTGTAAAATCCATCTTTATATTTAACATAATGCAAATGATGTTCAGAAACCCTTCTTGGATCGCATATAGTCTTAACAAATCCATTTAGAAAAAAATTTATTGGTGCTCTTTGTTTATAGTTTTCAATAACTAATCCATTCTTTTCTAATACTCTATTTGATGATCCGTATGTTAGCCAATTAATAGCTACTCCGGCGGCCTTACTATTTTTTTCTAAAATTTCGTCTATAACCTCAACTAAATTTTGCTTTTCAACTGGAATTACAAATTCATCTAAGTCAATAAAGCCCATATATTTAGTTTTATATTTGTAGTTAGTTATAGCATCTACATATGCAGGTACTTGTTGCCCTCTCCCGGGGAAATACTTATACACAACCGTGCCATCTTTTATGTAATCTTTCAAAATTTCTTTTAAATTGTCGGTGCTCTCATTGTCGTAAATGTAGAATTTAGTAACGCCAACCAGCTTATGAAACTCAATCCACTCTTTTATGTACGGTCCTTCATTTTTCACAATGGCAACAAACGATAAGTCGTCTTCAAATTTCTTTTTTTCCACCGCGCGACATACGCTAACCGTAGACAACATAAAATTAATTGCTAAAATCATCAGGGCAAAAAACTTACAAGTCAAATTTACATTTTTCTTTTTCATAAAATACACCTCTTTAATTTTTGTCTTTTTCTCAATTTTTCTTTCTATGTATACTTCCTTAAAATTAAGTTTTCATGATATCGGCTCTCCCTTCTTTAGCAAAAAACACAAAATAAACCGTTATATCGTTGGAACATTTTTTGTATTTTAAACACCAGTTTATTACAATTATATATATATATATATATAAGTCAAGAGTTTTTTGAAGATGTAACAACAAAGAGCATCAACTGCCACTCAAAACCCGAAGTTATGCCTTTTCCGTAGGCCAAATAATAATTGCCGGCTCCATCCTTTGCTTTACGAAGTTCAGCGAATACAGCCTTGTTCATAATCCAGATTGCGTTTTTCTGTTAAACGAAACCAAATAAACGACATAATTCATAATCGCGAGCGCTTTATTTCGTCACCGAAAATGTTTTGTCCGTGACTTGCGGCCGGATGTTATCCGGTGTTGAGGAACGGCAAGTTGTAAGCTAATCAAATTATCGATTTTTGCCGCGTTGGCAGCTGTGTAAGTCGTGTTGCCCGTTGCCACTAGGTTTGTCGTTGAGATCGCGCCTGTCATGTGGTTGTTCGCGGAACCCGTTCCAACAAGCAATTCTTTCTCCCAAAACTCAGCAAACGCTTGCGCCATCTTGTTTGTTAGGAAATTTGTAACGTTGATGTCAACGTTGTTCAAAAGCTTGCGGCTGATGACCGATAAAGCGCCGTGCGAGTAGCCTTTGAGCTCTATGGAAGTGAACTTTCCTTGACCGGCAACAAGTGCTGTAAATTCATCGCCTTGATAGGCAACGTTCACGTCGCCTGTAGGGCTGTCTACACCAGTATCGGCGCCATAAACCGGAATTTTCAGCGTACCTTTTGTGTTAAATTTCTCAACTTTTTCGTAAATAGGCGAGAGCTCTCCGACCTTTTCAATGATTTTCTTTGCGATGGTCGTTGGAACAATTGCGTCGTTGCTGCCGTAGGACATTCCGAGGGGCTGGCTGCTCTTTCTTCGCCCGTTACAATAAAATCAACGAATGCGCACTCATCCACTTTTTCTGCTTGAATTTCTGTCTCTTCGTTGTTTTCGGAAATTTCTTTTTTCTTTTCCTCGATGTTCATCTCGCTTGCCTCCTCTTCCGCTTTTCTTTGCGAAAAGAAAAGCTCGCAAAAGAAACGATTTCGCGCATTAAGTCCACAAATAAACAAAAAGCCTCATTTCACGCGCGTTGCATATTGCGCGACCGAACAGCTGTAAATTTTATACAATCTCTCTCGCGGCTTGTCCTGTGCGGCCACGCACTGAAAAAAAGCTCGAAAAAGAAACGGATTCTCTATATATGGCCAATGTGCGTCTGGTCTGAATTTTCTTCCACCGCGTGCCTTTATCTTATTGTCTTCACTTACCAAGACGCGCGGCTCGGATCCAGCGTCACGCTGGTGTTCATCAATTATCGAAACTTCGGCTAAATTCATTTCATCAACAAAGCGCCGTTTCAAGCCATTCTCAAGCGATTCTTCATGCTCTTTTAAAGCCTCAAACCCAAAACTCCAACCTCGAAGTTTCCCGTTTTTAGCTTTTT
>JAZQHA010000234.1:0-2418 GCA_045540315.1 Acutalibacteraceae bacterium
TGAGTGCGGTCTTCATGAGAGAATTATTGTAAAGTGTATGTCGATGTATAAAGGTTGCGTATTGTCCCCACCACTTAACCCCAGTGGTGGGGGCGACGATACATTACCGAATTTGCAATTTCCTTGCATGCCTCGGATTGAATGCAAGCACCACCTATTCGGTGGATTGCGATGGTCAGTATACATCTTTCGGAATGCTGATTTCGCCTGTTTACATTGCAGCGCAAGTGTTTATATATAAAATCTTTCCATTAGTCAATGTTAAATCGGGTATTATTTCGTCAGTATGAAAGCTCAGACATGAATAAAATCAGTCATTTTAGCAGTTTTTGTTTGATTCAGCATTCCGAAAGATGGGGCTCGAACAAGCCTTACGACCTGAGTTATGAGCACTATGCAAGTCTCTTTCACCCTTTAGAAATCAATTCGTTATACTTCTCAAACAGGAATGCCACGCGCTCAGCATCATCCGCAAACTTCCACCCACGATTTTCTTTCATGTTGGAAATAAGGAGAGGACTGCATTTTTGGAGGCCTCTATCTGATGATTATCTTTGGGACAAATTCGTAACTACTCTTTCCCAGTATATACTGATGTTGCCATAGATATATAGTTTCAATTATTTTTACCAGCGTAAACCAAGAGAACGAAGAGCTTGTTGAGCATTAGGTTCACCAAGTCTGGCTCCTTTTCTGTAATACTCAATCGCTTTTTGCGGATTAGGCGTTACGCCTTGTCCTACATAATACATTGTTCCCAAAATAGTGTAAGCCCCTATTTCGCCCATGGATGCTGCTTTAGTCAAAAACGGAACAGCCTCTGCACCTCTTCCCAACTGAATCAATAGATTCCCGTGAATTGCGTACATGCTTCCTGCCATTCTGTATGAAAGAGATTTGAATCTTGCACTCTTTGTTTGTTGAGAAAGTTTTAAGTACAAATCAGCAGCCTTCTTGAATTGTCTGGAGTTTTGTGCGGCCAAGGCTTGTTGATAAAGAGCCTTATCGCTTGCAGAAATATTGGGGTCTCCCTGATTCCTGCTACTAGTCGCTTTATTGCTTGTTTGTGAGCCAACCGTAGACAGGTCACTCAAAGACTGAGCCTTGGAAATTGACGCTATTGAAATAGCCAGAGCTAGTAATGCTGTATAAATCGTTTTCATAGCACTTTCTGTTTTGTCTAGTGGAGTCGGTAAGTACTCCTACCGTCTCACATCATGCAGCATACGCAATGCTGTTGTCAAATAAAAAAACAGGTAAATAAACTGATTTTGCGGGACTTACGCCTCTGAGAGCGAACTCTTTTTATCTACGGAACGAGCGAAATACTCGGTAAAAAGTGACGCTATAAGCTGATTTTCAAAAGAGGAGTAAGACCCAGCATTGTGTACGAACACCACTTTCTATCATGAACAACAATAAAATAGCAAAAGAACTGTTGGAGGGGGTAAACTTGTCTGCTAGTGACCTCGCCCGCCTGGCCTTGGAAACCATAGAATCTCTGGGCGATTTAGCCCAGGGACTCAACCGTATGGAACTCATAACGCTTTTACGCAACACGCTGCGGGAGGGAGTAAGTGTCATGAAAGCCGCTGCTCATACCGTCTCATTGGAAGAAGCCGCATGGGCAAGCGTCAACGCGCGGCAGGAGCTGCGTCCGACCTCCCGCAGAGACTTGCGCCATTTTGTACGCAGGATTTTGAAGGTTGAGGGTGCTGCCACAATGCCACTGCGAGCTATCACTTCAGCCCAATGTAAAAAGATTCTGACTGAGGCTTTCGAGGGAAGTACAAGTAGTTTTGTAAAGGGCAGAGCCATCCTGCATAGCATTTTCTCGTTCGGCATTCAACAGGAGTGGTGTGACCTGAATCCCGTGACTAAAATTGAAGTGCCAAAGGTTAAGGAAAAGCCTATCGCTCCCCTTGCTCCGGCTGAGGTGGAAAAGTTGAAAAAAACAGCCAGGAAACCGGAGTTCCGCGATATGCAGTTCTCGCTGAGTCTGATGCTCTACGGAGGTATTCGTCCGACTGAGGTTAGCCGTTTGAGAAAGGACGATTTCGATTGGGACGGCATGCAGGTTATCATTCGCCCATCCGTCAGCAAGACAGGTGGTGGGCGCACCGTACCGCTGCGTGGCATTCACGGTATCAGGAAGAAAGACCGCATCATTCCGCAAGGCTGGAATCGCAAATGGAAAGCCTTGCGCCGAGCCGCCGGATACCGGGGAAACAAATGGGTGCCGGATGTCTGCCGTCACACGTTTGCCTCGTACCACGCAGCCTATTTCCGCAACTTGCCGGAGCTACAGCTTGAAATGGGGCATCGAGATGCCTCTCTGCTCATGACCCGCTATATGGCTCCGGCTTTGAAAAAGGATGCTGCGGCATTCTGGAAAGGAGCGGGATGTTTGAAAGAATG
>JAZQHA010000235.1:0-2050 GCA_045540315.1 Acutalibacteraceae bacterium
GGTCGGTTTTCCGGCTCTATGAGGGTCGGTTTTCCGGCCATCAGTTGGTCGGAAAACTGTACCTGTGGCACACGCGGCACTTTCACATACAGTCGGTTCGGTGCGGAGAAGCCGCCCCGTTCCCGTTCCAGCAGCCCCGCCGCGTCCAGTTCATTCAGCGCCCCCTTTATGGTGGTGCTGCCTTTATCCAGTATTTCGGCTATCTCCGCGATGGGATAGATAATATAAATCCTGCCCTCGTCGTCCTGCCACTTGTTCTTTTGGGAGAGGGTGGAGCGGTCTAACAGCAGCGCATACAGCAGCTTGGCGGTCTGGGAAATCTCCATTTTCAGCAGGAAACGGGGATAAGGCAGAAAGAGAGGCAGCGGCGTGTCTGCCATGATATAATCAGCGATAGTATCACCTCCCTGTGTTCGGGTTGATTTTGGCAGTTTGTCACGCATTAGGACGGCGTTTCCGGTGGAAAAGGATAAATGTATCGCGCACCCTTTGACACCCACGAAAAAAGCCTTGATTTATGCGGGTTTGAAAGGCTCTAAAGCGTGACATTTATGCCTTTGTTTCCGCTTTCGCTCGGCGGCTTTGATTTTCTTCATGCGTCCGGCGCAGTCCGGGCAGTATTTTCCCCGGTTTGACTTGGGGACAAAGGCCGCGCCGCAGACGGCACATCGTTTCCGGCTCCCCCGATACAAGAGGGCGGCGGCCAGTTCCCCGTCAAGGGGCAGGACAGCCACACGGAACCACCGGCACATGAGAGAAAGGGAAATGCTCTGGACACACACGCAAGGCTCCCCGTCATCTAACAGCAGGCAGTTCCCCCCGTCGTAGTTACAGCACTCATGCACCAGCCGCCGCGCCCGCCGGTGCTGGCGGTAGTCCATGCGGGGCAGCTTATCGCTCATGGCTCTGCTCCTTTCTGCGGTGCGGCTCGCTCCGGCGCAAAATCTGGTCGATGTTCCGCTTGACGGTCTGCAACTCCGTGTACCGCTGCTTCTGTTCGTGGTAGGTGTTATACAGGCTGGATTTCTTGGAAACAAGCTGCTCGATCTCGTCCTGCAACACTTTCCGGGCGGGCAGCTTGGTAATGCCATGCTCCCGGAAATACCGGGCAGCTGCGTCGGCTATGATAAAATCGCTCTCATGTGCCTGCCGGTATGCTTCGCGGGCTTTGGGGGATTTCTGTGCTTTCAGCCCGTCGCGGGCGGGCTTGGTCTTAGCGTAGGCAAGTACCTGTTGCTGCAACTCCTTTTTCCCTTGCAGCTTAGTTTCCAGTGTTTTCAGTTCGCCGCTGGTCTGGCGCATTTCCTCATAGGCGGTATCAACGGCGGCTTCCAACTGCTCCGGGGAAGTAAAGCCGTATTCCTGATACACATTCAGCGTCGCGGCCATCTGTTTGAGGTTGTGCATGGTCGCCCAGCGTTCATAGCCCCGGCCTTTGCCCTCGGCTTTCTTCTGCTCAATGTCCACAAGCCGCTGCACATTCGGGGTGGTTCGGGCGACTCTGTCTGCCCGCAGTTGGTCTTGGATAGAGGGCGGGGTGCTGGATATAGCCGCGGCCTTTTCTGCGGCTCTGGCGGCGTTCTGCTCCAAAACGGCAAGGACAGCGGCGCGGTCAAAATCGTCTCCCAGCTTGCGGGCGGTAATGGGCTTTGTCCTGTCCGGCGTGAGGTAGGAAAGCCGCCCCCGGCTCTCCTTGACGGCCACGCCCTCCCGCAGCAGCAGAGAAGAAAACTCGTCAAAGCTGGCGGCAGTAGCAAGGGCTTCCCGTATGGTCTGCCGCAGCTTCTCCTTGTTCGTTTCAAACTTGGTCTGCCGGGGCGTGATACCGCCTGCAATCATGGGGGCGTTCTGCTTGTCCAGCGCAGCCTGTCCCTTTAAGTCGGAGGCCAAGGCGGTCTTAGGAAGACAAACTGGTAAGACAACTCCTTGGCTCACAGAACGACATGGCTACGATCCGACTTCCTTGTTCGTTTCAAACTTGGTCTGCCGGGGCGTGATCCCGCCTGCAATCATGGGGGCGTTCTGCTTGTCCAGCGCAGCCTGTCCCTTT
>JAZQHA010000236.1:0-3835 GCA_045540315.1 Acutalibacteraceae bacterium
TGACAATAAAACCCTTCTGAATCTGTCTGCAACCCGTTATGAGTCGAGCCAAATTCCGGGGCAATTTTCAGAAAACGGCTTCGGTTTTCGCAAGTCGTTTACACACAATGTTTCGGAGTCACTAAAAATCACAGTCGCAAAAAGGCTACTGGAAGCGGTCGTTACTAACAGTCACGACCGCTCTTTTGTACGACCGACGCGATATGCGCACTGCGGTGAAAGTCCGCGCGGAGCCGCGATGATGCGGAATCCCAGACCTGAAGAACAACTGCGGGGAGGTAACAAACCGTGGGAAAGGAAGTTCGAGGGGAAATCCCGACTGTACGAACAGAAGCTCTCATATAAGACCGGATGGGCAGACGAGGTTGCCACATGTACCGAAATCCAATACATCATTAAGAGTCCATAAGGTAGATGCAGACGGCGCGGGAGGAAAGCAGCATATTCATATTCGGTGAGACCCTACTTAAGCGTGAAAGCGCGGCGGAGCAATCTGTCTGTAGGGAAAGAGTTGCGGCAGGAACATCCGTTCCGGAACCAATCACGCGCCGAGAAACCGCCGTAGACAGACGGTAATTCGCATGTACGGTGGTGTGAGTGGAGGACGAAAGTCCCCCTACTCAGGTGCAGCAAAAGAGACATTACTTAATTCCTTGTTGCATTTATCCTAGATTCCCGAAACTCGTAACTATTATCTTCAAAAAACATTGAAGTATATATGAGTTATAATGCATCATGTGTACAAAATACGCCTAACGGCGAATTGATGCAATTTTGCTAGAATTGCAAATTCAAAACATTGATAATTCAATAAAATAGAGAAATCCAGTCTGTCTGCTATCGTTATGTTTCCAGGAATTCAGGATTTATGTCGACTTGTGCAATCTTATAGCTCCAATATGAAATGGTAGCGATTGTTAATGTTTAGAAGGCTATGAAATACAGGAAACGAATATTGTCTATGTTAAGTACATGTATTCTGTTGTTATTAATTCGATTAGAATATTGAAGCGTGATTTTCAATAAGCTGGAATATTGACAAAACCATTCGTTGCATACATCTATTTCTACATATTGAGTCGGAGCATAAGATATCCTCTCATGTAACCTTCTTAATTCTAAATACAGGTGATTCAAATTTTCTTCCTGAGTGGTAGATATGTTTGCATTAGAAACAAGAATGTCGTTTACTTTTTTCAAGATAGAAATCATCTGTTGCATATCTCGGAAAACATTGTAATCATCCTCGGCTGTTTCAGCTCTGTTTTTTATACTTGTATCATTCTCAATCGCCTCCATGTACCATTTTAAAGAAGATGTTTTATCGCCCGAGAACAGATAATACATAGCCCGATGAACTGCGTAGAGATGAGGTTTATCTTTGTACCAAATATCTGTAATGCCATCTAACTCGCATCCTCCTGACAGTAATAAAAGATTTCCTTTATTCAATAAATACGCGTCCATTATTTTGGAGTTAGCGCCCTTAATCTCTTCGCTAAGACATCTGTCTGTTAAAATCAATTTTTCCTCGAATTGAGAAAGGTAATCAGTAAGATTTCCATATTGTTTAGTCTCTCTTTCTACGAATCTTTTCTCCTTATCTGTTATTTTGGGGTCGTTTGTTCGAGTAAATAAATTATGAAAATAACGCATATATCTAATATTTGACATTCTTATTCCCTTAAGAATACACCATGAAATCTGATTTATCCATTCTACTTTTTGTTCTAAAGGAAGTAGTCTATTTGACAAAACTTGCTCCATGTATGAATTGGCATATTGATAGCGTTTTGCGGCTTGTTGTTCCTTATCCCAATTTATTATACTCAATGTTTCCGTTTCTTGTTGTGCGTTCGACTGTGAAACAACGAAGAAAGCACACAGGAGTATGTAGATACCCCAAAAAAGATTTTTTTTAACTTTCATATATTGTAAAAATACTCGTTGAAGACTTTTGGCGCAAGTTAATTTTACGACATATCCAAATACGCGCACGTTTTCGCATGTGTGTTTTACTTCGAACAACAAGTTCTCTAAAAATGTCGGCGTTGAACCGGCTGATGGGGAGCGGTTTATTCGCTCCGGCGCTTGACCGGATGCCCGAAGAATGTGTAGCCTCCGATTTGGTAGCCGGTGGCTTTACAACTGATGTGAGTGAGGGTGGGGAAACCCTCGCCATCCCATTTGTAGCCGCTGTCGAGTACGTCTACTCAGGGCGACAAGCACACCTGAATGCAACATGTTTATTCCTAAATCGGCTCAATGTGAATGCGAATGGGTAATGTTAACACGTTTTGTAAATCCTTAATAACAAGCCTTTTCCAAAACTTTCAGCAACCGTTATGAGTCGAGGTGAATTTCGGGACAATTTTTGGAAAATGACATCAATTTTTACAAGCTGTTTATACACAATATTTAAGAGTCGCAAAAAATCACAGTCGCAAAAAGGCTATTATGGGAGCGGTCGTAACCAAGAAAAATGGTAACGTCCGCTCCTTTTTTGTGCCTGGATTTCAGCGACTTATAAAACGCTGAACTCATAACGCAAACCGGACTTCCCGGGCTGATTTTGCATCCATTTTGCCCCCATTTTGCAGCCAAAAGGACTCGCTTAGACTCGTGCAGTTCACAGTTAAAAAGTTGTGGCAAGCCCAATGATTAAAATGTGTAGTCAATGTAACAGGAACTTGACAAAATCGAGTTTTGTGGAATAATTTAGTCACGAAAATTGCTGTATATATAGAAGTATGCCAAACTTTAGTCATTTCTTTAAAAAAATAAAGTTTCAACTATATTGTATAATCATTTTTGCATTATGTGTTTGTCAACTCTTGAGCGCCGATGTCCTTCCAAAATGCATGGAGACAGAGAATACATACCCTATATATTTGAAATGCGATGATGATAAAATCGTTGTGATATGTATAGATAAAGATGTAGGGGAAGGTAGTTTTTCTGCAACAAAAAAAGTTTATCAAAAAGATAGGCTAATCGCGACTGTAGAGGCTCATTATGATGATTTTTTTGTAGGTGAGGATTTTTTGGATACTGCGCAACTCATATCATTTTGTGAAAAAACAAAGGACTGTTGGGGGCTTTTCCCATCGGACGTACGCTCTGAAGACATATCAGAAATAGGCATTGCGTACGATACTAACAAGCATTTTTTTGTTCTGCAGCTTATAAGTAACAAAGGTATTAAATATATATATGATAGTGACGCTAGAGAGTTCACAAAGGATAATAGCAAGGGTTGTTTATACGTACTAAAAGATATGTACGATGATGGAGAGTGGGAAGATGATGAAGAGTAATCAAAATCAATCTTAATAATCTAATGTTGGCGTGTTTTGTAAAACCTTGAAAACAAGCCTTTTCTGAAACTTTCTGCAACCCATTATGAGATATGGCAAATTTCGGGGTAATTTTCAGAAAATGGCGTCAATTATCATAAGTCGTTTCTACACGGCGTTTCGGAGTTGCTAAAAATCACAGTCGCAAAAAGGCTATTATGGGAGCGGTAACAACGAGATAATTTCTCGCTATTGCCGCTCCTTTTTTATGCCTTAATTTCAGCAACTTATAAAATGCTGAACTCATAACGTAAACCGGACTTCCCGGGCTGATTTTGCATCCATTTTGCCCCCGTTTTTCAGCCAAAAGGACTCGCTTAGACTTGAGGTGTCTTTTTAATATTGGTGATAAAATACCTAATATGAGTTACTTAAATAATAAAAACCGACTCATCAGATTGACAAATATTCATAAATAATATAGAATGACTCCATGAGTATAGGTAAAAAAGTAGCGTTATCTGAGGAAGTGTCCGCTC
>JAZQHA010000237.1:0-2427 GCA_045540315.1 Acutalibacteraceae bacterium
TTTTCTGATTCGGTTTCTGGGATTAAGTGGAATTAACGAGCCATCAGTTTGGGAAAAATCGAGCCCGGAATTCGCTTTTTTGTTTTTCCTGCGTTCAGCTCAAACCAATATGAAATCACATTATAATATATTGGATAGAAGTGTTTTATAAAATCCGCTTCGCAATTCAGGAGACTGTTACATCGCTTGTAAGAGGTCAGCCAAAATGAAATACAGCATTTGCAGAGGATGGATAAAATCAGCACTCAAAACACCTCCTGCAAGGCTAGGACACCCCCAAAGCTGGGCAAGAATGAGCTCCGGCACTCGTCCTACCCTTGCGGGTGTCTTTTTGTTTCATAGGGGCGTTCGCCCGGTGTCCTAGGAGTTCATGCCGAAAAAAACATGGTTCGAGGTGTTTTTGCTGGTATAATGTTACTGCAGTGTGACTGAAATGATTCCCTGCTCGAAATCACCATGGGCTATATCGTAAATGAACGGTATGACTTCGTTCCCTTCAGGGTCGAGGAACCCGACCTTCTCGTTTTTCTTATCTGTTTTCTTGACAATGTGAAGACGCTGCTCCGAGAAGATATTGGGCCGGGCATGTAAGAAGTACCCGGAACGGTAGAGATAATCGGTGAGCTGGTTTCCTGAAGCATCTGCCAGCGCATAGTTGGGGCCCTTGGAAATGAGAAGGCGTTTTTCTCCCACGTTATGAAGATATCGGTGTTTTTTGGGTGGGATAAGAACCTGACCGCTGGCGTCCATCAGATAGCAGAAATTATCACTCTCGATGGAAATCAGACCATCCCTGCATTCGATATATCCGGCTTTGACATTATCGAGCAGATGAGCCGGGTAAGGCAGCTCGAAAAGGATATTCCAATCCTTATCGACAAAGTAATCTTTGCCGTCGGGAGTTCGCATGTAGCGCATCCCCTCCCGCAAATCTCCAGTACAGGTAAACTCCGGTCCGAACTTCTTGCCGGTCATCAGATCCACACATTGGAGCCGGTCATCCTTGTATGTTTTGTAAGGAATATAGAATGGCCGGTCTTCTTCCCACATCCAAATGAGCTTGTCCGGCAGCTTTCCGAGGTCTTCTATTAATTTGTCTCCATCGGCTCTTATCTGCAGGTGATTTTGAGCGTCTTTCACAAGAAAATGTCCACACGGGGCAGAGAGTGGCAAAATCAATTTGTAACCTTTGCTCAGGATGGAGCGTTGCTCGCGGACTGACCACAAGCATGAAAAATCGCCGGGGGCGTCACCGTAATGTTCAACATACAAGTCTCCGAAACAGTGACTTACCCGGTGTTCCCGAAAAGGCAGGTCTATCATCTTTCCGTCCTCGCGATGAATGAAATGAAAACGGGAAGTTTCGGAAGGTTTCTCTTCTATCGGCATAAGCCAGCCATTTGGACAGACGTGAATGCCCCAGAAACGGCCAAACGGGAGTTCGTTACCAAATCGGTCTATGATGAATGATTCTTCCTTTGTTTTGCGAGCGCACATACTATGTATAACACACTATCATATTGGAAAATGAAGTCAAGGATAGTGGTGTGATTAGTTTACTTTTTTGTCAGTCGTGCTTTGTCACCGAAGGCGGCTGCATGTGCCGCATCTCCATCCGGTGCTCGATGGTCTGCAAGCGGACAGACATCTCGGACAGCACGCGGATGGTCTTTTCCTGCGCTTCGGCCTGTTAAAAGCCGGCAATGATATTTAGTCTCTAATCTTGCGATATGACGATAATAACTGCTGCAGGTTGCTTGACTTATGCTTCCCAAATGTTACAATATCATTGCGTCCGAAAGGTGACGTTTTGCTGTATGACCATTGAGGAAGTTAAGAAGTTGATAGCTAAGGATGAAACACGCACGCTGGATTTGAAGAAGACTATCGGCGAGTTTCAACGTGGCATGGAGACGGCTTGCGCGTTCCTGAACTCGGAAGTCTGATATATATAGGGGTGCTTATCAAAGATTTTATTTAAACAAATTTGTTCTATTTGCGGTTATGAAGGTTGAGGAATTGATAAGTGAGTGTACTGCTTACGATTTTTAGTTGAAGCTGGAGGAGAAAAAGCCTAAGAGCTGGTTAAAAAGCGTGTGTGCTTTTGCCAACGGCTTGGGAGCTTCCCTTTTCTTCGGTATCGATAATGAGCGAGGGGTAAAAGGACTTGAGAATGTTCAACAAGTCTGTGAGTCGATTAGTCTCAAAATCCGTGATTACTTGGATCCACTACCTAATGTTGAGCTGATTCCTCATAGAATTGGTGGACTCGATATTTTGCAGCTAAAGGTTAATCCTGGTAGTTATACTCCGTATTACTATGTAGGAGATGGCCAGCGTATAGCCTTTGTTCGTGTAGGCGATGAAAGCTTACCTGCTACCGCCGAGCACATGATGCAGTTGGTATTGAAAGGAGCAAATAAAACA
>JAZQHA010000238.1:0-2819 GCA_045540315.1 Acutalibacteraceae bacterium
AAAAGCTGACGTTAGATAACGATACTTTTGAAAACACTGGAAAATCAAGGTTTTTCGAGCGACGGACAAGCCGGGTATTGTACTAAAAACTGAATACGACGCAAAAGCGGCGTTTCCCACTCTCTACACAGGGAGAACAGGAACGCCGCTTTTTTCATGCCCTTTGTTACGCAGTAGGGGCAGAAAAAGCCTTGCTACAAGCGGCTTTCCGGGCGCGTATCTGACGCGGCAAGGGATTTATACCTTATCCCCCGAAACCGCGCTTCTACTGCGTAACAAATCCACAGCAAAAGGAGTGATTTACTATGGCAGTTTTCCGGGTGGAACGAAACAAGGGCTACACCGTAATGAGCAACCACCACCTACGCAACAAGGAGCTTTCTCTAAAGGCAAAGGGGCTGTTGTCGCAAATGCTGTCACTCCCCGAAGATTGGGACTACACCTTGAAAGGCTTATCCCTTATCAACCGGGAGAAGATAGACGCTATCCGCGAAGCCATACGGGAGCTTGAACGCGCCGGGTATATCGTCCGTTCAAGGGAGCGCGACGAGAAAGGACGCTTGCGGGGCGCGGACTATGTGATATTCGAGCAGCCGCAGCCGCCTACGCCGGATTTACCTACATTGGAAAATCCAACATTGGATAATCCAACACAGGGAAAACCAACATTGGAAAAACCTACGTTGGAAAATCCAACGCAATTAAATAAAGATATACAAAGAACTGACTTACCAAAAAAAGAAAAATCAAATACGGATTTATCAAGTACCCATTCCATTCCTATCCTTTCCCCTAACCCCTCACCTTGCGGGGGAGCGGCTACGCCGCCGGAACGGAAAGGAACGGAAGCGGCAGCACAGAGCGCAGTAGAGATATACCGGGAAATCATCAAGGACAATATCGACTACGACATTCTCAAACAGGACATGAAATTTGACGGGGACAGGCTTGACGAGATTGTAGACCTCATGCTTGAAACGGTATGCACCGCCAGAAAGCGGGTGCGGATTGCGGGGGACGACTACCCGGCAGAGCTTGTGAAGTCAAAGTTTATGAAACTGGACGGCGAGCATATCCGCTTTGTGCTTGACTGTATGCGGGAGAACACAACCAAAATCCGCAACATCAAGCAATATCTGAAAGCAGCCCTTTTCAATGCCCCGTCCACAATCGGCAACTATTACACTTCCCTTGTCGCCCATGACATGGCAAGCGGCGCACTTGCGCCACAGGAGCCGCACGACCCCTATTCATTCAAACCGGGCGAAAGCCTGTAAACAACAAAAGGAGGATTTTATTATGGCACAGAGAACAGGAGCATTGGTATTTGACGAGCGCACTGACCGTTACGACATTCGCTTTGACCTCAATACTTACTATGGCGGGCTGCATTGCGGGGAGTGCTTTGACGTGTTCGTGCGGGGCAAGTGGAAGCCTACCCGGATTGAGTATGGCGACAACTGGTATCTTGTGGGTATCAGAGCCGAGGATTTGAATGGGCTGCGGGTGCGTATCTGACCGCCGCCCCATAAAGAAACGCGAAAGGAGGACGCGAGAAATTGCAGGACGAAGTAAACGAAAAGACCATAGCCCTTTACATCAAGACCGGGAAGCTGACCGCGCAGACGCTCCAAAAGGCAATGAAAGCCATTCTGTCAAAGGGCAAAAAGCAGCTTACGAAACAGCCACAGGGCAAGCAGAGCTTAAAGCAGCTTATGAAGCAGAACGCGGGCGTTTCCAACATTGAGATTACAAAAGACAATATCAAAGCCTTTGAGAGTACGGCGAAAAAGTACGGTATCGACTTCGCGCTGAAAAAGGACACGACGGAAAGCCCGCCCCGCTATCTTGTTTTCTTCAAGGGGCGGGACGCGGACGTGCTGACCGCAGCCTTTAAGGAGTTTTCCGCAAAGAAGCTGACACAGGATAAAAAGCCCTCTATCCGAAAGCTGCTGACAAGCCTTAAAGAAGCCGCACAGGGCAGAAACGCACAGCGCGAGAAAGTAAAAAACAAAGACAGGGGGCGGGAATTATGAAGCCGGAAATCAAGAAGCTGCTTATCCTCAATCTCCCGTATCTGCTCTTTGTCTGGCTCTTTGATAAAGTGGGCGCGGCTGTCCGGCTTTCCCCCGGCGCGGACGCAAGCGCAAAGCTACTACATCTTGGGGACGGTTTTAATGCCGCCTTTTCCAGTGCCGCACCGAGCTTCCACCCGGCAGATTTACTTATCGGCATTGCGGGGGCGGTCATTGTCCGGCTGATTATCTACGTCAAGGGCAAGAACGCGAAGAAGTACAGGAAAGGCATGGAATACGGCTCTGCACGTTGGGGGACAGCCGAGGACATAAAGCCGTACACAGACCCGGTATTTGAGAACAATATCCCCCTCACACAGACGGAACGGCTCACCATGAACAGCCGCCCGAAGCAGCCGAAGTATGCAAGAAATAAAAATATCCTTGTAATCGGCGGTTCCGGCAGCGGCAAGACCCGCTTTTTTGTCAAACCGTCGCTTATGCAAATGCACAGCAGCTATGTTGTCACAGACCCGAAAGGCACCGTCTTAATCGAGTGCGGGAAGCTCTTACAGCGGGGCGGCTATCGGATAAAAGTGCTAAACACAATCAATTTCAAAAAGAGTATGCGCTACAATCCCTTTGCCTATCTGCGGAGCGAAAAGGACATTTTGAAGTTAGTCAACACCATTATCGCCAACACCAAAGGCGACGGGGAGAAATCCGGCGAGGATTTTTGGGTGAAAGCGGAAAAGCTCTACTACACCGCGCTAATCGGCTATATCTGGTACGAAGCACCGGAGG
>JAZQHA010000239.1:0-4350 GCA_045540315.1 Acutalibacteraceae bacterium
GTGGATGAATATTTATTATTACTCCAAAATTGGATTGACAGATGAAAAGAAAAAAAAGTTTCAAGATGCATATAAAAAACTTCAAAAAATGAATAAAAAATTGAAAAAGCAAAACAGAACATCTTTACGAAAGTCTAGTAGCAATAAGAAATGTAGAACAAGGATTGATACTTCTAATGGTACAAAAAATAGATAGTATTGATAATTTCTATAAAAATGTGCATGGTAGTGCGAAAATCTGAGAAGAGAATTTAATGCTGGATTTTGTTGATAGTAGATTTCAATGAGTTAACCATAAAAGTATATTAGAAAGTAAAAACAACAGGGGTAGTAGAATATATTTGTTAGATACAAGAAGGAGAGATTGAATTTAAGGTCATCTAATACTCGCGGAATAGTGATAATAATGGTAAGCTGTATTGAAAAAAAACAAAATAACTAACATTATGGGATTATTTCGGTATGAATTGATGTTTTATCATCTTACATAGAATCAGAAATTTGAAAAATTAAAAGAGGACTAAGTTTATGAGAACCCTGTTCTTAACTTCAAGTGGCTTAAACGAAAAGACTATGGTATTATTTTGGAAATGTATCGGAAAAGAACCGATTAACACAAAAGCGATTTTGGTTCCATCCGCCGCAGTTGGAAATGATGGTGCGCGAGAAGGAATCATTGTATGTATGGAGCGCCTTATGAATATGGGAATACCTATGAATAATATTCTTATATATAATCTTGCGTTTTTACTTTCCGATGGATATAAAAGAACATATTCAAGTTATATTAGTGACATACCTGTACCGTTTCGCTTAATGAGTGTTCAAGAACTCACTCAATATGACATGATTGCTTTTTGTGGAGGAAATGCCCATACGCTTCTTAGCGAAATAAACAGAACAGGATTTTCGAAGCCCCTAAAGCAAGCAATAGAGAATGGATTGGTGTATCTGGGAATTAGCGCAGGTAGTATGATTGCTGCCGGAAATTTTTCCGATGGATTAGGATATTTAGCAAATCCGTTGATACCACACGCTGAAAAAGAGAGCCCTTTTGGAGATATATCGAAGAACGATTTGATTGAATTGGCTGACGGTCAAACTGTATTGATTAAAGGGAATCGACAGGAAATTATTTAATAAATTGAATACTGTTGTTTTTTTATCTTCGGGGCACCCTGACCCGAACTTTCAAAACTGAATATCAGCCGCCCACCAGCGGCCAGCGAAAGCAGTAAGTCTGAAAAAGATTTGCTGCTTTTTTTGTGTCCATTTGGCAAAATCGAAAATCACCCGTAGTAGGTAGGTGAAGCCAGAAAAAACTGCCTGCTCCGTTTGGCAAATTTCTAAGAGCGGTGGTGTGGGGAGTGAAAGGAAAAATTCTCTGCCCCGCCGGTTGCCAAAATCCTGTTGCCCGGATTACTAAGGCAAAAGAAATTTTGAAAAATCCCCGTCCAGCGGGTAGCTGGCGGCCTTTGAAATGTATCTTTAGCGGAAAGGGAAAAAGCCGCAGCCAGCGGGCAGCAAAGCCCCGTTCCGGCGTCATATTGGCGAAAGGAAAAAAGGCCGCCCACAGCGGGCCGCAAGCCCTGTCCTGTCCGTTCTATGTACGGAAAAACCAGACAGGGGCAGTCTGCGGCAGTCTTAGAGCAAGTTTCTACCACGGTGCCAAAATCCGCAATTCTGCGGTTTTGTCCCTCGCGGGAAACTTGTTGGGGAGTGCCTTCCCCAAACCCTGCTTATGCGGCTTACGCCGCTGGAAAATCCCTCAAAATAATTTTTCGGATTTTTCAAAAACAGTTCCGCTTTACACCCTGTTTTTCTCCTATTAGTGAGAGGACACCACGCACAGCCGAAGGAGGTTTTACCATGCGAAAACGATATAACACGCCGCACCGCAGCCGGGTAGTCAAGACACGCATGACCGAGGAAGAATACGCCGAGTTTGCGGAAAGGCTTTCTGCTTACAACATGAGCCAAGCCGAGTTTATCCGGCAAGCCATAACCGGGGCAGCCATACGCCCCATCATAACCGTTTCCCCCGTCAATGACGAGTTGCTTGCCGCTGTCGGGAAGCTGACCGCCGAATACGGCAGGATCGGCGGCAACTTAAACCAGATAGCCCGGACGCTGAACGAGTGGCACAGCCCCTACCCGCAGCTTGCCGGGGAGGTACGGGCGGCGGTTTCCGACCTTGCTGCCCTAAAGTTTGAAGTCTTGCAGAAAGTGGGTGACGCTGTTGGCAACATTCAAACATATCAGCTCTAAAAATGCGGACTATGGCGCAGCGGAAGCCTATCTCACATTTGAGCATGACGAGTTTACCATGAAGCCCACCCTTGATGAAAACGGGCGGCTGATACCGAGGGAGGATTACCGCATTTCTTCCCTCAACTGTGGGGGCGAGGATTTCGCTGTTGCCTGTATGCGGGCTAATCTCCGCTATGAGAAAAACCAAAAACGGGAAGATGTGAAAAGCCACCACTATATCATCAGCTTTGACCCACGGGACGGGACAGACAACGGCTTGACCGTAGACCGGGCGCAGGAGCTGGGCGAGCAGTTCTGTAAAGAGCATTTCCCCGGACACCAAGCCTTAGTCTGCACCCACCCGGACGGGCATAACCACAGCGGCAATATCCATGTGCATATCGTCATCAACTCCCTGCGGATTTATGAAGTCCCGCTTCTGCCCTACATGGACAGACCAGCCGACACACGGGAGGGCTGCAAGCACCGCTGCACCAACGCCGCTATGGAATATTTCAAGAGTGAAGTTATGGAGATGTGCCACCGGGAGGGGCTTTACCAAATCGACCTCCTAAGCGGCAGCAAGGAACGGATAACCGAACGGGAATACTGGGCGGCAAAGAAAGGACAGCTTGCCCTTGATAAAGAGAACGCTGTCAGAGAAGCCGCAGGACAGCCGACCAAGCCCACCAAGTTTGAAACGGACAAGGCGAAGCTGCGCCGGACGATACGGCAGGCACTTTCCCAAGCTGGCAGCTTTGACGAATTTTCTTCCCTTTTGCTGCGGGAGGGTGTGACCGTCAAGGAGAGCCGGGGGCGGCTTTCCTACCTCACGCCGGACAGGACAAAGCCTATCACAGCCCGGAAGCTGGGGGACGATTTTGACAAGGCTGCTGTCCTTGTCCTGCTTACGCAGAACGCCCACAGAGCCGCCGAACAGAGCAAAGCCATACTCGAATACCCTGCCGCGGTTAAAAAGCTGTCACAAGGGGAAAAAACCACAAAAACCACCCCGGCAGACAACACCTTGCAGCGCATGGTTGACCGGGAAGCCAAGCGAGCCGAGGGCAAGGGCGTGGGCTATGACCGCTGGGCGGCAAAGCACAACCTAAAGCAAATGGCAGCTACCGTTACCGCCTATCAGCAGTACGGCTTTTCTTCCCCGGAGGAACTGGACGAAGCCTGTTCTGCCGCCTATACCGCCATGCGGGAAAGCCTTACAGAGCTGAAGCAGATGGAAAAGACGCTGAACGGGAAAAAGGAGCTGCAACGGCAGGTGCTTGCCTATTCCAAGACCCGCCCTGTCCGGGACGGGCTGAAACAGCAGAAAAACGCCAAAGCAAAAGCAGCCTACCGTCAGAAGTACGAAAGCGACTTTATCATAGCAGACGCAGCCGCCCGCTATTTCAGGGAAAACGGCATTTCCAAGCTGCCGAGCTATAAAGCCCTGCAAGCAGAGATTGAAACCCTTATCCAAGAGAAAAACAGCGGCTACAACGATTACCGGGCAAAACGGGAGGAATACCGCCGCTTACAGACTGTCAAGGGCAATATCGACCAGATTTTACACCGGGAGCGCAAGCCTGTGAAAAGGCAGGAACAGGAACGATAAAAACCGCCCCAAAATGTACCCGAACCTATACAGAACAAGGGGGCTGCCCCGTACCCTATCCGCAAATACCAAAGGATTTTTTAACGGGCTTATAGGGCAGAAAAAACCCGAAAATGATACCGAGATGATACAGAATTACCGCCGATACCGCCACACCAGCGGAAACGGCAGAAAGGAGCGCACCCATGCCAAGAATGAGCAAGAAACGGCGGCTGGAATGGTCTTTTTTCCTGCGGCAAGTGAAAGTCGGGAATTCCACCTGCGATCGTATCACATACAATGACCTCTGCCGGGGCTGTACCCATAGCTGCAAGCAGAGCTTCCGGGCGGTTATCATACTCTGCCCCCACTACTACTCCAAACGCCGGAAAAAGGAGGACAGGGACAATGGCAGATAACCGCAAGTATTACTACCTCAAGCTGAAAGAGAACTTTTTTGACAGCGACTCCATTGTGCTGCTGGAAGATATGAAAGACGGGATTTTATA
>JAZQHA010000240.1:0-2956 GCA_045540315.1 Acutalibacteraceae bacterium
ACTGGTAAGACAACTCCTTGGCTCACAGAACGACATGGCTACGATCCGACTTCCGTCTGCACCGGTGATGGTGGAGTCCGTCATGGTGGAAGCACCTTCAACGGTAATGTCGGAAGCGCCGGCAACGGCAGGATTCACGGTGATGTCTACATTAGAAATAGAGGAGGGGCGGGGGGATACGCCACCGATGGCATGACCAGCGGCTTCCTCGGTGATGAGTACATCACCACCCACAGATTCGATAACGGCATCGGAAATGGAGGAGCCGTCACCCACAATAAGGGAACCACCGGCGGAAATCTTGTCTTCGCGGTTGTCCACACCCTTGAGACCTACGATGGTGGAAGCCTCAACGAGGGTGAAATCGCCACCGGCGGTCAGCTGGGAAGCCTTGTCGGCATCAACATTGCGGAGGGTGAAATCACCACCGGCGGCCACTACGGCACCATCCTTGATACCCAGGTTCTCGTTCTTCTTACCGTTGTCGAAGTAGATATTCTTATCTGCTTCCACAATACCGGCAACATCCACATAACCAGAACCACCGCCTGCGGCGTTGGTAACATGACCAGCGGCATCCAGAACGGAATCACCATCAACGTACAGACCGTTGAAGGTGACATCGCCACCTACTTCTGCCTCACTGTTAATCAGCTTGACGGAGGATGCACCCTTCTTGAAACCGGTGAGAGGGCTATTCGTACCATCGCCCACCTGACCGATGCCGCCCACTACTACGGCATTTACATCGCCCAGGTCCAGAGAACCTTCGATGGTGACGGAATCAGCCTGCACCGTCATGGTGTCATCACCGCGGCCTACAACTGTTACCGAACCGCCACCTACAACCTTGCCCAGGACAACGGCGGCATTGCCGTTCTCGTCCTTCACATCGGAATCGATGAAAGAGGGCACTTCAGCCGTGCCGGCCTGCGTATCAGCAGCAAGACCCAGCTTGCCCTTTTCCTCAGCGGTGAACTGGTCGGCATCAGTGGTGCCGTTGAGAATGACCAGGCGGGACTTGTCGGAAAGCTCTGTGGTGTCGTTCACCTGCAGCTTCACGTCCTCCAGCACCACGCGGATGTTCTGAGCCTCGAGGTCAAGCTTATCGGTGGTGATGTTCAGGTCGCCCTGGTATTCCTGGGAGATACCCTGCTCTGCCTTGTTGGCAGATGCCACGGAGTTGTGGATTACCATCTCCTGGGAAACCATGGTGGTATCACCAGTGATGTAGGAAACCTGCCCATAGTTCTTATTCTGAATGACAATCTGTGCTGCTGTCGTATCCGTGTCGGCGGCCAGCTTCATGCCTTCCTTGGACACCCACACCGTGGTGCCACCGTCATCGTAGTAGTACTTGCCGACGGCATCGTCATAGGCAAGACCGGTGGTGCCGGGCGTGCAGTCAATCTTGGTGCCGGCGCCATCCAGGTAGTAGTATTTGCCCGAGGTGACATCGTAGGACAGCGTCTTCACCTCCATGACCGCAACCTGATTGCCATTAACATCGGTCGTGTACACAGGGGCACCGGTAGAGTCCGTCTGCTGCACATAGGCCACACCCACAGGCTTGGTGGTGCCGCTATACAGCTCATACTTGTCCTGGGAATTGGCTGTATAGGTATTACCAGCCGTGGCCATTTCCTTATCGACGAACTCGATATCGTTGTTATCCCAGCCAAAGGCTTGTGACGGAGCCACGATATCGGCTGCGAATGCATTGTACAGCATAGCGGGTACAGCCAGAATGGCGGCAATCACGCTAGCACGTAACTTAACAGGCAGATGTAATTTCATATCTGTTTATGTAGTGGTTGATTTGTAAGTTCTGTATGGAAGCTTTGAGACAGGATAGTCGAGACATGGGGACAGTCCTCCCCTGTACCAAGCTTTTCATAGCATACTACATGCGCAAGCCCCCCACAAGCCAAAACTGGCGAAATAGTTAAAAAAATGACAGTTTTATGCCATTTTCGACCCCGAATTCAGCAGAAATTTAAATTTTTACCCCCATAAAGCGGTGTACTGAATTTGTTTAGCAAAGCCAAAAGAAATTTCCCGAACAGCCTCCGCACGCCGTCAGACCGCAAAGGAAGTACGAGGTGGGAGGTATGAAGGTCCGCCCGCAGGGCGGACCTCATGCGGCAGGCAGTGCCGCTTTCATACCGCCGCAGGCGGTATTTCATGCGCAGCGCGAGCTGCGCTTTCATACCACAGCCCCGCTGTGGTATTTACATACACGCATAGCGTGTATTTCATTGAGCCGCGCAGCGGCGACAAGTTACCGCTGCCCGGGCAGCGGTACTCCCGCACCAGCAGCGCATCACCCGATAGCATTCATTGGGACACTCGCATCCCTATGCCGGCTAATTTCTCGCGCTGCCCTCCACAGGAATAAACGATATCCTTCCCTTCGGTCAGGACGATATCCGGCTGGCGCCGGACGATATCTTGCCTGCGGCAAGACGATATCCGCCCTGCGGGCGGACCTAGGTATACAAACACCAGAACCGCAAAACAACATTCTCCGCCTCACTCCTGGCGCTGCAAAACTATGAACAAACTAAACACAAACCATTCTGCAAAACGAATAAATATATCAAAACCATCCATGAAAAGCCAGTCATAACAACGCATACGCAACGAAATGCAAAAAGTCGCCGCGAAAGCTTGTGTGGAGCAAACTAACTATCAAACAACCAATACAGCAACTTTAATACCAAACGGTGTAAGTACATAATGCAACCAGTTGCCGGATATGCCTGCAAAAATAAGCGCAAAAGAATCAAGGAGCCAATTTTAAGCAATCAAACAAAAATTGATAAAACCAATATATATCAGCCCGAAAAAATATCATCTCCGCTAGCCTTGTGAGGGTAGTTAGACACCCTCATGCGGCACGCAGTGTCGCATGAGGTCCGCCCTGTAGGGCGGATATCGTCTTGCCGCAGGCAAG
>JAZQHA010000241.1:0-2188 GCA_045540315.1 Acutalibacteraceae bacterium
ATAACTTCTCCTGTATTCATGTCCACACAAATAATGCTAGCTGTATCTGGAAGATATCTATGCAAATAATCAATTTCATTCGTGTTTTTGTTGACAAAGAAAACATCTATGGTGCCGGGTCTATTTAGCATTTCATAGCAATAGGCAAAATAATTATTACTGCATTCTATAATCGTATTTGGTTCTACGTCAATCGGTAAATTGATGCGCGAAATTTGGCTATGTTTTACATGGATGTCATGTTTTACACTATATGGCATATTAGAACGAGAAACAACTTCGTATAGTAAAAGTTTTTGTTTTGTGCCATGGAATGGGTAGTACGAAAGCGACGGTAAGGAGGTGCAGCTGTATATGAATGTACATAAAATTAAAAGGAAGTATTTATAGTGTTTCATGAGTAACTTATAATTAGTGTTAATTCGTAATTTATATGGAGCTGCTCTTAACTTTGGAAAGCCAGCCTAGACACGCTTTCACTTATTATGTAGTTTATGTGTGGATTGTCAATTCTCAAATTTTGTGATTTTTGATTTTTTGATATTTAAGCCACCAACATTCAGTCGATTATATGTAATGTGACTGGCCCCGCGCGAGTCTAAGCGAGTCCTTTGGGCTGCAAAACAGGGTAAAAATGGATGCAAAATCAGCCCCGGAAGTCCGATTTGCGTTATGAGTTGCGATTTTATAAGTTGCTGAAATTAAGGCATAGAAAAGGAGCGGTAATAGAGAGAAATTATCTCGTTGTTACCGCTCCCATAATAGCCTTTTTGTGACTGTGATTTTTAGCATCTCTAGAGTATTGTGTGTAAACGGCTTATAAAAAATGATTCCGTTTTCTGAAAATTGCCCCGAAATTCGGCTTGACTCATAACAGGTTGCAAAAAGTTTTGGAAAAAGATTTGTTGTTAATGTTTTATAACGAGTATTAACATTAGGCTCTCACATAAATACTATAGAACTTTGAAAACTTGACGAGCTTTGCTAATTTGCTCGAAAAGATTGTATCCGAAACAATCTTCTTTACCGAAACTATTCTCTGCATGTAAAGCTATATCTTCCTCCGGATGAAACAATACTTTATCAATAAGCCGGTATTGTTCTTTTGTAACAATCATACTTTTTTCAGGTTTTGAAGCGATTGCGCCAATGAGACGATGTGTTATCTCCCTACTATATGACCTTTTTACCATTGTATGAAGAATTGCCGGTAAAATATACAATAATCCTTGGGGTAATAGAAAGGTCATACAGGCACGTTCATACCAAAGCTCATAATATGGGATAGATTTCCAGTCATCATATAACTCTAAAAACGATACATCATCGCAATAATCAATAAAACCATCAGCAACAATTTGCTCAGGAAGAGGTGTCTGCGGGAACTCTTTCTCTATACTTTTTATAAGCAATTCTTTGTCAGCCGCCGAAAGCTGAAGATTGCTTTCGGCGGCCATGCTATAATAATTAATTTTTTCTATTTCTGTTAAATCCATCATTTAAACGTCTGCAAAAAGCTCGGTATAACATTGAAAGTTATTTCTTAACAAACACCTCAACGTTTATTGGCGGATCTTAGGTTGGCAACCTCGGTTTCTAAAGTCTTCTGCAATTCGAGTTCAGCAAGATGTTCTGCAGCCTCGCGGCGGCGTTCACAGAAAAGCCGATACTGCTCCAGAGCGCACTCCCGGGCGTCTGCCATCGAACAATGACCCTTACCCTGCAAAACATGTCTACCTGTGAGAGTCAATAACCCATCGATGGCATTTTCCCAATCTTTCATAAAAACCTGCTTGCGCTGCTTAGCCTGGTCTTCCACAAAATCCAGACACATTGAGGTGAGGCGGTTAAAAGATTCTATTTCTTCGTTGCGCAGGTAATTTTTAGCAGTGCCGACATCCGTAGCTAATACGCGTTCCCTCTGCCATGAAGTCAGCCCCATATTCGGCTGAGCAGCATCGGCTCTCAACATGATAAGCTCTGCGGCAGTATGCCCGTGAATGGCATAGTGCAATTTGTTCTGTATGGCGCTAAAGAAAATATTTGTCTCCTTATTATTCGGTGTGTAATCAGCCGAAAGTGCGAATATATCGCGTATACGCAGGTACATGCGCCGCTCGCTGGCGCGAATATCGCGTATCTGCTCCAGCAGGTCATCGAAATAATCGGGCAGAGCCGTTGCCCCTTT
>JAZQHA010000242.1:0-2167 GCA_045540315.1 Acutalibacteraceae bacterium
AATACTTTACAAATAATGTTTGGCTGCTAGATGATAAATTTATGACCTACGATTCAGTCATAAGCGAGCATACATTAGAAGAAATTCTTAAGGAAATAGGAGAAACTACAGAAGAGAAGAAATTGGACAGGCCAGATATTGCCATATATTTCTCTCTCAATCCAAAAGAAAATACACGTGTCGATGCGGTCATTGTCGAACTAAAAAAATATGGCATTAAATTAGCCAAGCAAGAGGAGGTCATTAGTCAGCTCAAGCAAAGAGCTCGCATTTTGCTTAAATATCATCCTGATAAAATCGAAAGGATGTGGTATTATGGCATCGCAGAAATGACAGATGAGTTTGTAAGGGCCTTAATAGAAGACGGCTACCGCCCCTTGTTTTCTAAAGGACAAGCTTATTACAAGCAAATTCAGGTCATGGAATCTGGCACAGAGGTACTACATCCGATAGATGTTTGCATCATGAACTATGAAACATTTATTCAAGATGCGGAAGCACGTAATGAGGCTTTCTTCAATTTTCTTAAAAAGAGAATTCAAAGTTTCGCCGAATCGTGATACCCCTTACGTAGGAAACTTACTCTTATTCTCCTCGGTATACTACAAAACTGAATGTCCCCGGCAGAAACAGAGAAAGCACTCCGTGCCTTATTCAAGAAACTCCGCTCCCCGGCGCGAGCTGTCTGCCATTTCCCCAATCCTCCCCAGTGCCACGAGGTATGCGGCTTCTCTATCTTCTACAAGGGCGCCCTCGTGCGCGAGTACTACGGCAAGGAGCTGCTCAAAGAGTTTGAGAAAACTTGCAGAGAAAAGGGGCTGTGGGAGGTATAAAACCTCTCAAAAATGTATAAAACTCAGAAAAAAGCGTTGATTGACTTGAAGCAAATAGCATTATTTGGTAAAATAGCACAGCGATAGTACGCTTTTTTCCATGGCAAAAATCCAATTCAACGAAGACTCACGAGTCAAGATACCAGTTATCCTGCAACTGGTGCGGCTGGGGTATACATACATGCCGGAGAAAGAATGGAAGCAGCAGCGAGAACCGCAGACTAATATCCTGCGCGAGGTGTTTGCTGAGGCCTACGTACGCCTGAACGCCGATAAGACGAAAGAGGATGCCCTGCGTTATATCGACAACGCGCTGGTGCCCATGTTGAATAATAATGACCTAGGGCAGCAGTTTTACAAGAAGCTGGTAGCACAGAGCACGGGCGAGGTATTGGTAGACTTTGATAATTTTGACAATAACACGTATCATGTAGCAACCGAGGTTGATTGCACCAATGAGGATGACTCATTCCGCCCGGATGTGATGGTCTTTGTGAACGGGTTGCCGTTGGCATTCTACGAGGTAAAGAAGCCGAACAGCCCCAAGCAGATGTCACTGGAGCGAGACCGCATGGGAGAGCGTAACGCCAACGATAGATTCCGCCGCTTCATGAACGTGACGCAGCTGATGCTGTTTTCAGGCGACCAAGAATACACCGACACCAACAAGTGGCAGGGCTGCTTTTACTGCACCACTTCCCTGAGCAAGCCGAAGTTCAACTACCTGCGCGAGAAGCCCGAGGTGGCATTCGGACCGAGAGTGTACAATGAAGAAGTAAGCCCGGAAGTCATCTTTGCCGTATTGAAAGACACTAAGCATATCGGGTACGACAAGACGAAAGAGTTTGCAGCAGCCATCGACCCGTCAAGGCCAGCGGCACGGTTTGCTGTTTCCCTGCTGGCGAGAGAGAGATTTGCTTTCATATTGCGCTTTGGCATCGCGTTCGTCAATAAGGTCAAGGACGGAGCTGTGGACATGCAGAAGCACATCATGCGCTATCCTCAGTTGTTCGCGTCACTACGCTTGAGAAAGCATCTGGATATGGGGCACACGAAAGGCACCATCTGGCACACGCAAGGCTCAGGCAAGACCGCGCTTGCCTACCACACCGTCAAGAACCTGACCGCCTATTACAGCGAGAAAGGCATCGTGCCCAAGTTCTTCTTTGTGGTAGACCGCCTTGATTTAGCGAATCAGGCCTGTAAAGAATTCCGAGCACGAGGCCTGCACATCGTACGAGCGGAGAGCCGTGAAAAGTTTGACCAGTTGCTGAGGAATCAGGGCGGTATCATCGGAGACGGTGGCGTTGATGAAATCAATGTCGTCAACATCC
>JAZQHA010000243.1:0-2022 GCA_045540315.1 Acutalibacteraceae bacterium
CGCTGCCCTATCCTCCTTCTGGAACAGCATAAGCGACATCCGGCAGCACGACAAAGGCATTGCTTTTTCCCTTCCCGTCCTCTTATCTGATGGCTGGCAGGTCACCCTCTATGCCGAAGAAGAAATACCCGGTTTCATCACTCTGAGGGATCGCGGCAGAATGAGCTCGTGGTTATATACCCGAGGCGTCAACATCCAAAGCTCCGTCAATCGCGGCATCGTGGAACGCTTCATGAACGAATACGGGGTAACAGCAGATGCCACAGGCTTTAATAAAACTCTGAAGTTCCCGATTGACCCTGCCGAGATTCAACTCTTCGGCTGCTTCCTCTCAGCTGTCTCTCATCTGGTCAACAGAGTGCAAAAACAAGCACCTGCGCGCTATGTGGCTTACAGCACCGTCATCAACGTAGCAAACAAGCTCGAGATGCCGCACAAGCCCAGGGTTGCCTATACCACCCCGCATCGCACCATCACCGTCGATTTGTCCCTGTACGGGCAGAATGAGCGCACCTCACTCGTCCAGACATTCGACCAGCGAGACCCTCACACCGCCACCGACTCCATGGAACTCTGGAGCGCCCGGCTCACTGAAATCGCTGACACCGCACCGCAATTATACGCCACAGCACTCATCTACAATGAAGACGTGTGCGACATTTCCCCCGAAGTCCTCGCAGTAGCAAAATCCCGGGTAGACTTCGTATGTCCTTCGCACAAAAGCGACGAAATCTCGGATTTCTTCACCCGCGAACTCGCCAGCTGAACATTTGGCCTCCCCCATCCCAACAGCCGGAGCAAGTCAGGTGCTGATTGTTTAACTTTTGTTGATGGTTGCAGTAAAAAGTTAGGCAATAAGGAGTAGAGGGAGTATTTTAGAGGGCAAAGTTTTAATTGTCGCGGGTATTTGAGGGGTGGGCAGCGGTGCTGCGCTTGCGTGCGGACGGTTGCCTGGAGGCTCGTCCGCTTGGGGTGGACGGTCGACTTCGTCTCGTCCACAGTCCGCTTCGGGGCGATTAAATCCAGCCCGCGGAGCGGGCGACATACCCATAGCGAAGTGGTGCAGCTGCGTCAGCAGCGGCCAGCGAGGGCGTAGCAAGCGAGCGCAGCGAGACGCGTAGCCCCGAACCACTCGTATAACAACAAAACAATCCGGAACCCCGCCGGCTGGCGGGGTGGCAGATTGTATGGAGGGTGGCTCAGAGAAGGAGCAAGGCTCCCTGTCTCAGGACAAAAAATAGGGCGCATGCTTATATTATTTATCGTTTTGCAATAGTTGCCTGCCTCGGTGTATCAACGAGGAGCCGGAAGAGAAAAAGTAAAGCAATAGAAGAGAGAGGCTCAGACAATTTCGGCTCCTTACCGGCTTTTTTGCTCGATTTCATCACGCTAATATGCTTGAATAACGTTGCAAAAGCATATTACATGGCAAAAAAATACCAGAGGTAGTGGGAATACACACTAGAACAGACTCAGCAATATGTCGAGCAGCCCAAAGCTCCGGCAGATGGCTCGGTTCCGGCGTGGAAATTGTCTTCCCGCAACAATCCTGAACACTTTGCTCTGTCGATGGACTTGAAAATGATAAAAACTCTTTTCCAGCCATCGGAACAAAAGTATCACGCCCATGGCCTGCAATGCAATAAATACAACTACGCCTGTGCCCTGGTGCTGGAAGGTGAACGGATTCGAGGCATCGACTACTGTGAGGCTGCCCAGACCCGCTTCTTCAAACGAGCCACACGCCTCATCCCCGGGTGGCATGAGAACCTGTGTTACTTTGATTCGAACAAAAACGAAATTGTCAACCTCCATACCAAAGAAGGCATGGAAACGTTCGACCCTTCAGATTTAGATGATTTCCTTGCCCTGACAACCAGCCATTGGAACATTGCCATCCCGGAACAAAAGGAGGAGCTGCTGTGAACACTTCATACATAGAAACATTTGATGTCAACAGCTGCCGCGCTGCCCTATCCTCCTTCTGGAACAGCATAAGCGACATCCGGCAGCACGACAAAG
>JAZQHA010000244.1:0-2363 GCA_045540315.1 Acutalibacteraceae bacterium
TGGAACACGTTGTAGTATCGGAGGAAGGGAACTTCCTTCTTTTCGTGGGTTTCTTCGTCTTCCTGTTTGATGAACTTCCAGAAGACCACCATGCTGGCCTTTTCGCCCTTCTTGACCTTGCCGCCAGCCTGCTGGCACTGCTTGAAAGTCAGGTATTCGCCGGGACGGCCCAGCATCAACTGATTGAGAAGGCTGTAGGGCTTGCCGGTTGCATGGCTGATGGCCTTGCTATTGGAAATCCACGGCTTCTGCCAGGGGATGATGCCCTGCTCCATCTGTTCAATGATGCGTTCAGTGACTGCTGCGTAAATGTCCATTTTCTTGCTCCTTTTCTCTTGTGGGGAGCAAGGAATTGTGGTAGAATGTCCTTGCTCCCCGGTTTGGTAGTGCTTGCTGTGGGGCGTTTGCCGGAATGCTGTGGTAGGTGTTCCGGCTTTTAGTTTATGGAGAAGCGGCGGCCCGTGGTGGTCTTCGTGTAGGCAGCGGCGACTTCCGGCAGAGCTTTCTTCAGCGCGGTGGTATCAACGCGGCTGCTAGTGAAGGTCTTCCAACTGACCTTGTAAGCTCCAGCGGTCAGGAGTTCTTCGTCTCCCATGACGGCCTTGATGGCGTCTTCTGCGGCAGCGATTTCGGCTTCAAGCTCTTCCTTCATCCGCTTCAGTTCCATCAGTTCCTTGACCTTGGCTTCCATGTTGGGGTTACACATTGTTGGGTTCCTCCTTTTTTATTTGAGGGTTCATTCCCTCTACAGTTAATATTATACACTATCTGTTTAAGAAAGTCAATACGCAAATTAACTTTACAGTAAATTTTCTTCACCATGGAGGCGCTATCATTAACTGATTGATTTGTTGGATAAACTATGATATAATCCCATTGAGGTGATTAGCATGACGATTGAGCAGAAAATTAGCATGGCCCTGGCATATAAGGGCATGAGTCAGGCCGCACTTGCCCGTGAGATTGGCACGTCACCGGCGAACTTGAATCAACGCATGAAGCGCGGTTCCTTCACGGCTGAAGAGATGGAGAAGATTGCTGCCGCGCTTGGTGCTAAATACTTCTTCGGCTTTGAGTTCGAAGACGGCACGAAAGTTTGACACACAAAAAGGGAGCAGTCCGCTATGCGGTCTGTTCCCTTCTGCGTATGTGGGGATAGGTTTCGGGTCGCACGCTGCCGCACCATTCCGAAAAGGCCGTGCGCGCCACACTTTCCGGGAGAATCAGGGAGAATAATATGAGTGGAACAAAAAAGAAAAGTGAACCTAAAAAGCAACATTATGTTCCGCAGGTTTATTTGGAGCATTTTGCTGTAAAGAAGAGTGAGAATGCCTCTATCATTCAAGTCTATTCGAAGAAACAACAAAAAGCATATGTGCGTGAGATTGGCGATGTAGCAGAGGAAAAACATTTCTACACAATCGAAAAAGCCGAAAACAAATATGAGTGGGAGACATTCTATTCAAAAAAAGTTGAACCGATGATGGGGCGTTGTGGCGGAGGATACGTGCAAAATGCGAAAATGCGTTGGTTATGGATGGCACTATTGTTCTGACAAACGAAGATAGAAGAGAACTTGCTTTATGTATTACTTATCAACTTTTACGAGGAAAACAAGCTCGCATCTGGCAGGAAGAGAAATTCTCAGAATTACTTCCAAGTGTGATAGAACAAGTAAAGGAAAAATTCCCATCAAGGGCAGATTCTATTGACCAACATGCCATTGCTATACAGAATGACTCTTCTTACTTCAAGTCAATAGCTATTGATGTAAATACCAATCCACAGCGGGTAGCTTTGTACGCTAATGAGCTTCTGAGTCATGCGTTTGTCGTTTACCGTATTAACGGTAATGGCATGTTTATAACCAGTGATAACCCCGTTATGTTTGTTGATTCAATAACGCATAATGCAAGGCCATTTACAAATGGAATGACTGAGCCCCGAAAGCCGGGCTGATTCACTGAGTTGCGGCAGTTGCCGCACGATGTCTTCCACATCGGTCAAGGGCAAGGCAGTACGGCCCATTGCTCTCTTGCTGATCGTCAGGCGCGAAGAAGCCGCCGAATTCCGCTGTACATAACCATCCTCAATTGCAGATTGGAACACCTGATGGATGACGATTTTCATCTTCTGCATGGTTGAACGGCACATGTGCATCTTCGTATTGAAGAAGGCCTGGATTTCATCGGGTGTGATTTCGTCCAAGCGCAGATTGCCTAACGCTGGATAGATATGCCGTTGAAGGATGATATTAGTAATTACCCTTCCCCACAAAAATGACCCCCCGCGTTGGCAAGCAACGCAGGGGTTCCCGGACTGAAAAAGTAGCACGCGTTTTTGATAGGTGGAGGCTTAAAAAC
>JAZQHA010000245.1:0-2690 GCA_045540315.1 Acutalibacteraceae bacterium
TGCACAAAGAAGGCGTAGACGTTTCCATTACCGGTAACTCTACCAACCCTACCAGATTCCAGCATCCCGTTGCAGGTACTTACAAGAAAGAATGTAACGAAATGGGCAAGAAATACTTCTCAGTTGCTTCAGGTGGTGGTACAGGCCGTACCTTGCATCCTGACAACATGGCTGCAGGTCCTGCTTCTTACGGTATGACCGATACTATGGGACGTATGCACTCTGACGCTCAGTTCGCCGGTTCTTCATCAGTTCCTGCTCACGTAGAAATGATGGGCTTGATCGGTGCAGGTAACAACCCTATGGTTGGTATGACTGTAGCTGTAGCTGTAGCTATCCAGATGGCAGCTGAAGAAGGCAAATTTTAAGGTTTAGACATCTGATTTTCTAAAAAATATAGTTAGACACATCATTTTGAGCAAAATGCCCATGATGTGTCTAACTTTTTTTATACCAAAAGGAGAGAAATTCAGATGGCAAAAATCAAAATGACAGTAACAAATGACATTACATTTTACGAGGGGTGCGAGGAATATATCTTGGATTGCAAGGCGCGAAATTTGAGAAACGGCACGCTTCGACATTACACAGACAGTTCCAAACAGATAATGAAATACATTGGAGAAGATACCTTGATTAAGGACATTGACAAAGACATGATAGACGATTTCATTATCCAGTTGCGCGAAAATCCTTTGCTGAACGACATGAGTTTATACACTTATGCGCGAGACTTCAAAACCTTAATGTATTTCTTCATGCGAAAAGAGTACATACCGACTTTCAAAATCAAGATACCAAAAGTAGACAAGCAGCCGATAGAGACATACACGGACAGAGAGTTACAGATACTTCTTAAAAAGCCGAATTTGCGCCATTGCGGCTTTACCGAGTATAAAGTGTGGGTTATGACGAACTTCCTGCTATCTACGGGAATACGGCAGCATAGTCTTGTGAATATAAAGGTCAAAGACTTGGACTTCGATAATAATGTGGTCTATGTGAATGTAACAAAGAACCGTAAGCCGCTGATTATCCCGCTAAACGCAGATATAAAAAAGATACTTCAAGAGTATTTGAAGTATCGCAAGGGGGAAGCGGAAGATTATCTTTTTTGTAATGTGTTCGTGAAACAGTTAGTACGCTCAACAGTTTATCATTCTTTTTATGATTATAATAAAGCGCGCGGCGTTGAAAAAACTGGAATGCACAGATACCGACACACGTTTGCAAAAAAATGGATTTTGATTGGTGGAAACGTGGTAACACTACAAAAGATTTTAGGACATAGTAGCCTTGAAATCACGCAGAATTATTTGAATTTGCTTGTGAGTGATATTCAGAAAGACGTGGAAGAATTTAATATTTTGCGCGAATTTAAACGCGAAAGTATTAAGATATAAATTTACGTATGACGAGTTTAACGGTTATTTACGAGCCGTACACGGCAGCAGGCATAAAAGGAATAAAAAATGTGCGTCACGCACTGCTGCCTTATTATTTATAGACATAAAGAAAGCGGGAAACATTGCGTCTCCCGCTTTGCGTATTTTATTTAGAAATAAAATGCTTCCGACTTTATTTCAATCGACGGCAAGTGGTATTCGATTTGGAGGTCGTAACGCAGGAACTCCCGCATTTCGTCCAAAAGCAGAAGCATTTCTGTGTATGCGTTTCTGTCTTTGTCCTCCGTCATATTCTCCCATACAAGTTGCAAGCAATCAATCATTTCTTGTTCTGTCATAATGGTATCTCCTTAAAAATCAAACTTGTCTAATGGCGTTGGAGAAACTTGTTTCTCCACGCCACAGTTATTTATCATATTTGTATTATTTATATTTATTTCTATATCCTCCACCGCGTTATCATTTACGGTTTGCGCTGTTTCAAAATCGTCTGCCGTAAAGTCATAACCGTCAGATGTATTGTTTGGCGTTGTATGCGTGGCGCGTTGTGGTGTTTCATAGAAATCATAAGTATTACTTTCTCCGCGTTGCACAAGGTAGCCTTTATCTATCAGTTTGATAAATTGGTCGCGGTATGTAGAGGACGGCATTCCCACCGCTTGCCGTATGGCAGCAGGCGAGAGCGCAAGCATAAAGCCGTTTGCATTGGACGCAAAGTATAAATAAAGCATAAGTGCGTGCGCGCCGAGGTCGCGTGCCGCGGCTTGCCAGTTACTATTTTTTATGCCGAGGAAGTCAGCCGCGGCGCGTTCTCTGTGTATTGCTATAAGCCTTTGATTTGGTACTGTATTTGGCATTCTCCGTTATCTCCTTATCTATTGGAACGGCAAGGAGGAAACGCCCCTCCCGCCTATTATTATCGTGCTAATTGTTCAATAGCTTTATTTAGTGCGTTTATTTCTTTTAGTGCTTCGCCAGTTTCAAACATGATGGAAATACGTGATAATACATCTTCGGTAATTTCCTTTTTTAGCTGTTCTCGTTCTTGCTGTTTGTATAAGCGTTCGCGCATTCTTGCGTGAACAATATTCATAACTTGGTGCGGTTGGTTCGCGTCACGCGCGATTTCTTCTAAAAAATCCCACACATCTTCTTTGTAATATAACACTTGCTGTTGCCCTCCTTTCGCTCTTGGATTTTGTAAGTTTTTTCTTTACCTTACATATATATTATATCAAAATTTTTATGAAAAATAAAATAATGGGAGTTTGTACAACGGCTCAC
>JAZQHA010000246.1:0-8215 GCA_045540315.1 Acutalibacteraceae bacterium
TTATGGTTTACGCTTGGTTTATTATCTTCATTTGGTATCCAAGCAATGGCAACAAGTCTATGTATATACTAATTAGTAAATTTCCCAGTGCTATCGAGTTTTATAGAAGCCTAATAGTAGCCAGGTTTACACATTCTACCTTTTAATATTTATTTAGTTGTTTTATTACGAATCTAACCATAATTAGATACTTCATAATTGCTTGCATTTATTATATCTTTCCAAAGTTCCATGCTAACCTCCGATTTTCTATTATTTTGCCCTACGCAAATAAGTAGAAATTAGCATTTATACTTTAATAAATTGAATCCCGGCGCTTCGATATAAGTTTCTCACTTATACCTACTCTACTCACTTCCTATTATAATAGTGCTTTCGATAGTCTCTGAACCTTCCACATATAAGTGGCTTGGCATAGCGTTACAATTAAGCTTCACTATTAGCAGTAATAAATTACCACACCCCATTTTGGGTTCACCGGGTTTTACTTCGCCTATGAGTCTCTATTGATTAAGCGAAGGAAGCCTTTGTACCAGCAGAAGTAGCATATATTACTTGAGTATTAATCTTTTCATAAGGATTAATCAATCCATTATCCATACGACGAGATACGTTCATCTGCGGCAAAACGATTTCATTAATTGCATCGCCGTCTTGATCGCGCGCTTCATCAATAAGAGTGGCATGAGTACGAAGTCCACGATCAGAATCCAGCGCGCCAACAACTGTAAGCCGCGCGCCGTTTTTAAAGAACAATTCAACATAGTCCTTTCCGAAATTTGCGTGGACTCCATCACTCATACCAGGCTCTAACTCATTCTTCAAGAGCGGCCAAATACGCCATATCTCTTGAATCTTCTGCTTACTAATTTTCGCGGCTTGTGCCTTGTTAGGAGCAACAATAGACCCAACATGGTTTGGTAAAAACACACACTACAAATACTTTGCCAATATTGATAAAAAAGTCTTTGAAGTAGCACGGGCCGCGGTAATATATATAGAAGTATATCTCATGCACGCGCGCAGAAATATACGTTGATAAGGGAATAGAGTAAAATTAGAATTCTAAGGAGTGATTAAATCCAAAAATACATCTGGATAAACGCTAAATATCTAAAAACACTCCTAAAGAAAATCCTAATTTTTCTCTAAGAAATAAGGAGTAATTACAACTCCTTTTTCTAATTCAATACCATCATGATAAAGTCTTTCTTGGGTACTGAACTATAGCGAATCTGGATTCAGCAATTCAATAACTGCCATTTGTATCACCACCAGGATCAAATTCATCTTGTTCGCCATCAATTATATAAGCATCATTATCATATTCATCTGGATTAAAGTCGGGCTAAACGTCATATATTCCGCTACTCTACTCTATAGTATTAGCTGCCTTGAGCGCGCTCAGACGTTGAGATATTTCTTCTCCAATTCCGCCTTCATTTACATAAAGCCGCTAATTATAATTCTCAATATTCTTTAGAGATTCGTCTATGACATCGCGCGTCACATTATCATAGAACTTATTAATCTTTCCGTGCTTTTCAAGCCAATATGCAACTTCCGCAAAACTATCAAAGTCAGTTGCATTTTTCGCATTCTTCGGTGTAAATTCAGCACTCTTTATAATCTTATCATACGAAGACATAAACTTATCAACTTCTTTGTCTCCGGCGCGTATTCTATTATCTATCTCCAAAGATAACTTACAGAGTTTTTGCGCTTGGTCAATCTATAGCGCGCCGCTTATATTTTGTGTATTCATAAGGCCGCGATATAAATCCTCTAGATGATTGAGCTCTTCATCATCATAGTTCTCACCCCACTTGCGGCGCAACTCAGCATAATGGCGCTCGCGCAATTGAGGTATTTCTTCTTCAATTAATCCAGTCTCTTTTAATCTTTTATACTACTGATAATAATGCCCCCAACCTAATCCTTCATATTCCTAATCCGCAAAAATCTTTGCATAAGTCGCCCAAGTTTCAGTTGGTAAAGTTATCTCCTATACTCGTTCCCATTCTTTTACCACAAAAGGTATATCTGCCCATTGACACACCTTATCTACAGTTTCCCAGTTATTACCCCCGGCGTCTATTATTTCGGCTATGCAACCGTTGCATAGTGGTAATCGGTGGTCTGGATAAAACTGACTGTGGCTTATAGAGAACTAGGAAAGCGGCAATAGACGGCCGCATTTCTCACAGCGTTTAGATGAGCCGGCCGCCATCTAATTATTAATCTTAGGTATTACTGGCATTCATTCCACCCCGTTTTATAGAGTTGGACTTCTTCACCAGCTTTATAATCTCTCTTTTTCTTGTTCTATTTAAACTCGTAAATTTCTTCATTACATCATCCAAAACATCTGCAAAAGAGCGTGGTTTGAGTTGGGGTTTATCGTTGTTGGCGTCCGAGTCATCACCAACCTATTCTTCTATAACCTTTACCCCAAGTAATTTTGCTAAACCCGCGAACTCAAGTGGTTCCATTTTCGCGATCTGCTCTAGTAATGATTCTTGTAACTGCATTTCTTCGTCTCTCCTCTCTGCGTCTAATTCTTGAACATGCTTTACAGCGCGGTGCAAACCCATCTGGTGCTTTGCGCTGCCGCATAAAGAAGTCTGCGGATCTCCATAACAGCCGGCCGCAGTCTCTACATTTCTTAAATTCTTCTGGATAGAATATATTCTACATTATCTTATAGTGTAGAGTTGCTGCCTATGCTATCATTGGTAATACTTTCTACCTATAAATTGTTGAAATATAATTATCATTATAAGTTGTATTATATTTTCCGTTGATGTACGCCGCAATATCCACATTCTAAAACTTATTGCGCTTCATGTATAGAATATCGCGCTATTTATTATCTAACTTCGCAAGTTTTTCGTAATACTTAAGTGTCATAAAAATGCCAGCGGCTCTACTATAGTGCTGTTTTGGGTCTCTTTGTGCGGCCAGCTCTAATTCATGATACTATCTATATAATATTAAAATGTGATCTGGATTTTCAAAGTTAAGGGCGCGCGTAGTATTTTTCTCTTTCCATAAGAGTTGAGTAACTCGCCGCAAATCCTACTCATTGAATTTGCTGGGGTCTGGTTCTAAACTAAAAACTTTGTCGCCCCATTCTGTACCATCGTGGACTCCAAAGGGTAGAATTTCTATGTCTTTTTCGTGTTCGTAGATTTTGGATTCGGTAAAGTCGTTTGTAGGATGCGGCATTATTGTGTTGATGACACTGTCGCGGTATGTATATTGCTCTGTGCGCAACTCCACTAAGCGATGGCGCATCTTTAAGTATTGTCGCTACGTTAGGGCCGCGGCCTTCTCTTGAAGGTGTTGTTGCTCTTCCGCAGTGAACTAATTTAGAAGCTTTGCGCGCGGTAGTGTTTTTCGTTTTCCTTTTTGGAGATCATAATAGTTAATGGTAATTTCAATTGTATCTATCTATCTAAATAAATCCTTAAAAATCTGTGTTAAAGTGGGATTGTTGGCGGCTTCCTAAAGAGCTTTCTTGCGATCAAAGACGACGCGGCGGGCACTATAGTGAGTGCCTTCGAGAGACTTTAGGCGAGTCTCCTAAAAGCCGGGTTGTTCGATGAGTCCTTCGATGGAGTCGATTTGAGATGGCGCCCATTCTTTGATGGTGGTGATGCCTTCTTGTTGGGCGTTTAGGCCATCTTTATTTTTGCCCCATAATATATAGTCTGAGAGTGTTTCGATCTCATGGTCGTCTGGTTCAAATTTAATGGTTGGAAGATAGGAGTCTAAAAATGCTAGACGTTCGGATGTGGTTTCAAGTGAGAAGTCTAGACGTAATCTATTGCGTGGCAAATTTTAACGTACAAAGTATACGTATTGTACAATGGGGGACGTGTAAGTATACGTATACGTTCTCCTATGTAATTTCCCCCTTATGCTTATATTATACCACGCGGAGGCAGAAAAGTCAAATTTTTGGGAGAATTATGGGTGGAATTTTAATTTCGTAAAACTATAGATGGAATTTTGGTTTCGTAAAACTATGATGCTAGGCCGGCCGGAGGCGGGTATCGGCAAAATGCACAATTCCCACAAGTACCCCGGGGCCTTTTTTGTGCAAGTTTAACAAATCGACATGAATGCGTCTAAAATTGCATTTTTCCTCTTGCAATTGCCTCCCCTATGTGCTATTATACAATCACGCAAGGGCAATAAGACAACGCAAGCCTGAGCGGGATGTAACAAGTAAAATGAGGCGATACCTAACAGGCCCCTGCCCCCTGTCGGAATAGCCGGCGGCAAACTTGCAGGTTATACACGCACAAATTACAATTTTGATTTTATGGAGGTAATATTATGTCTATTTACGAACGCAAGCGTCAGGAAGAAATCGCTAGGCATATGGCAAACCGTGACCATGACCAAGGGGCTGCAGGCCGTATTTTTGAGCTGGAATGCGCCTCGGCAGGCTCTCACAAGGTGAGAGTGAGCAAGCAGGGTGAGGCTGATGTATACATTCGCCTCGGCAAGGGCAATGTTAAAGCTGAGGTCAAAACGAATGGAGGTAGAATCGCCTCCCTCCGCATGAAAAATGCCCCTCGTTTTGTAATTTATCGCCTGCAGTTCACGCAGAAACACAAGGCAGGCAAAAATACAGAAGCTTGGGAAGAACGCAGGGAAATAGATCCTGTTATCATCCCGACGGATGTTTTCCTCGCAGCCCTTGACAGGTTTGGTGCTACAAAAAGCACGAACGGCAAAAACCCCGAGGAGGCAATTCAAGTCTCCTCGAAAAAGTGGTTTGAGTGGTTGCTTGACTGGCCGATACCCTATGAACCGGGTACAATTTACACCGAGGACGATTTCGAGGGGCTTGAATAAGCCCTTCGATAATATAAAGGAGGTATTTACAATGGCTAACAATGAAATCATTCAGAACTATTCCCTTGAAGAGCACGCCCGCCTTGACTATACCGCACATCTTTGGAAGCGGTGTGGTTATGAGGCCGAGGCCGAGGCTGCTCAGGCGAAGGCGGACAATTACTACCTCGCCTATGAGAACGCCCTGCGGACGCAGGCAGGCCTCCCTGAGATTACCCTCGAGGAGCTGAAGGCCAGGCGTCCCGCCTGAGACAAGCGGAGGCCTCCGCAAGGAGGCCTCCATGATGAAACATTAAAGGAGGATAATACAATGATTCAGAGCTTTTCCGTTCGTACATACAACTTCCTGCTCAGGGATAAGGTTGACATGGATTCTGTCGAGGCTGTACTTGCCTATGCTGATAGAATCAGAGATAAGAAAGTGAGGCTTGCAGGAAGAAAAACCGCCGTTGAACTGTACAGGGCCGCCGGCCTCGGTGTGTATCCCATCGTTAAGAGAATGAACTATGAGATGGATATTGACCGGGTGAAGTGGCATTGTGAATACCTCGACAGGTATACCTTTCATCAGGCATGGTAATGAGGAGGCCTCTCCGGAGGCCTTCTCATTTTGCCTTAAAGTTAGTTGCCACTAACTCCGGCGGGATAATTTAGACGTGTCCAAAATTTAGACGTGTCAAAAAAATTTAGACGTTGACCGTCTAAATTTAGACGTATCGCAGTTAGTCCCGTTTAACCACAATATATTGTGTTAGACGTTCTACGTCTAACTCAAGGTCTTGTGTTTCCCCGAAAAATGTGCTATAATATCCTCGTCAGTTGGGGAAGGGAAGCCGCAGTCCTGATTCTGGACGGGAACCGCACCGAGTCCCGTGACATGGTGCCCGGACCGGATTTTTCCGGAATTGGCAGCTGCGAGCTGGGAAGCTGCGAGCTGCGGCTTGAAAATTCCTAAAATTCGTGGTATAATATTTATAGAAAATCAGAAAGGAAGCTGTAAATGATGGATAATCCGATTAGTTGGGGAATTTTAGTAATTCTGGCAATCGTGCTTTTGATTTGGTTCACCAAAAAATGCGAAGATGAGATTTCCCGAAATCAGAGAGATAACGACGACTATTTTTGGGAAGTTGATCACGGTTATCGGGAAAAATAATTTCCCGATATTCCGATTTAGACGTATCGCGTCTAAATCAGACTATTGACGTTTTCCGAAATTTATGGTAATATATACACAGTTAAGGGAAGTCAAGGTTTAAAAAATGGAAAAAGTACCGAAAGGAAAATGAGATCACCAGGTAAAAGTTGGAAAAGGATGACTGTAAGACGCAAGCGCGAGGCAATGCCACCAACTACTTCCCAAAACTCTTAAATTGATACGACGGGGCGGGCAACTACTATACCTCCAAGTAGTCCCGCCATTTTTTCACAAAAGTATTTTTAGACGTATTGCGTCTAAATATAACGTTGACAAATTTTCCCAAAAGTAGTATACTATAATCGTTCCAAGGAAATAAAGAATAGTGGAGGTACTGAAAATGTTTGAACTAATTATCGAATTTGATGACGGACGTATTGAAAAGCATTTCTTCGATACAAAAGAAGAAGTAGAAATGGAAGTAGAATTCCAATGGACAGAAGAAGCCGATTTTTCAATTGGTCTTACAGATTGCCACATGTGTTGTTTTTGGGAAGATCGTTTTGACTTCGGTTGGTAACAAAATGTCACTTCTTCAGAAGTGACGACTATTTAGACGTATCGCGTCTAAATACGTGATTGACAGATTGGTGAATCGGTGGTATACTTATATCATCAAAGACAAGGAGGAACACCAAATGAAAGTTATCATAGTCAAGGAAGAGGGAAGTAACAATCCCGGAGGAAGACAGACTTATGTCGGAACACCGTACGACACAGAGTCTGCCGCACGTATGGCCGCCATCAACGATTTTTATGCAACACATTTCGTATACAATCAGCGTCACAGCATACAAGTTTACTATTTTGAGAACGAAACCCATCTGAGATTTGTGTCCGAAGAAACCGGGGAAATCTTCTGTGACTACTTCCTCCTCATCACTTTCTTCTAAAATCTCATAGCGAAAACCGAGGGAAGATTTCTTCCTTCGATTTTTCCGAAAATCTGATTTAGACGTATTATGTCTAAAAAGTGGGATTGACATTTTCCCGAAAATCGGTTATAATAAACTCACAAAACAAAAGAGAACTTGAGGAGGTTCCCAAAATGAACGAAGAACTTATCCGTGAAGCACTGCGCGTCATCCGCGGGCGCGCCGAGTGGTGGTCTGCCATCTTTGACAAGAATCCATCTGATAGCTCCGCTAAGAGCTGGCTATTGGCTGGTTACCAGTGCGCCTACACTTCTGCGGCCGACATTCTCGAAGCTGCACTCAATGGCGACGCCGAAACCCTTGCCCAGTTTGATTATTAATACAAACGAGACTACAACTGTAGTCTCCCGCAGTTTTTTAGACGTACAACGTCTAAATAGAGGTATTGCAATTTCGGGCAAGATGTGGTATTATACAATTGTCCCAAGGGAAAGGGACAAGACAAAATAAGGGTGGCGACCGAACGCCGTGGCACTAAAGTGCAGAAAGGATACCTACTATGACGACTCGTGAATTCTACGTTGCTATCGCTGAGGCTCAGGTTTCTGACGAGCTGACCATGAAAGCCCAGGAGCTGATTGCCGCTCTTGACGCTCGGAACGAGAAGCGCAAGAGCACGGACACCAAGGACAAGCTGGAAGCGCAGGCTCGCCGCGAGGCGGTTCTGAACTTCTTCAAGAGCAACCCGAACGAGGTTGTTGACCGTGACGGCATCGCCGCACAGTTGGGCATCACTCCGGCGCAGGTCACTGCCGCTTGCAAGCCGTGGGTTGAAGCCGGGGTTGTCACCAAGTCTGAGGGCAAGGTGGGCAAGTCTCGCAAGGTTCTCTACTCTCTCGCCGCATAACCCAATGGGAAAGAGTTACAGATTGTAACTCTTTCCCTTATGACATAATTTAGACGTATCACGTCTAAAAACAGGTCTGGCGAACTATTGTATTTTTCGAAAATTTGTGGTATTATATAATCGTTCCAAGGGGAACAGAGAAAATCTAAAAAATAGGGCGGTGACCGACACCATCGCGCAAACGCGCAGAAAGGATTCCCAAAATGACTACTCGCGAATACTTCCAGGCCGTTCTTGACGCTCACATCTCCGCTGACATGGACGAGGCTTCCCGCATCTTCATCGACAAGCTCGATGCCCGCAACGCCAAGCGCAAGACTACCGAAACCAAGGAACAGAAGGCCGCCAAGGAGCGCATCCAGGCCG
>JAZQHA010000247.1:0-2425 GCA_045540315.1 Acutalibacteraceae bacterium
GCTTAGGCGATTTCGAGCAGATGGAGGCTCTGCGGCAAGCAAAGATGCTTCGAACTGAGAAGCCACACAGAATCAGTAGTTTAAGTGCCATTTTTCACCAAGTCGCAACCTAAAATGAAACATCGCTTGCAAATGGGTAAACAGGGTTAATTCTCCTCATCCGCGTCAGGTTCAGGAGAATGGGATTTGCTTCATAGCAGAGCGTCGTCTGTAATGGTTAGGAAACCGCCGTATGCCATAAAAGGCTCATACGGTAGTGTGTAGGGCTTTAGTTCCCTACACGATTAAGTTGATAAGTTATGCAGATAAAAGACAAGAAAAGCTTATGCGCAATATCTTCTGGTGTCTTTTCCGACTGTTTGCAGACTCGCAAAACTAGGCTTTAAAGTCCGTTATTCCACATCAACAGGTCTATTCGCTGGACACATAGCCTCTTTCAATATTTCTGAACCATAATATTCGTTCATCACAATGCGTAATATTTCTTCCCATATGTAAGTATCCGATATTCCGTGTTCTTCCATGATATACCAAAATATCGGCGAATACACTTTCGAGCCTTTAGAACCACAACGAAAAAGATAATATAACTCTTCTACATGAGCAGCGGCCTTATCTGCACTTCTTTTGTCTTTTACACTATCAATGAGTTTCTTGAAGGTAGAAAAATTCTTTATGCTTTCCTTCATTGCTTCTCTATATATTGGAAGAATATCAGATATATCAAAATACAATCTAAATACGTATGCCGAGTCTTTTCTGAGGAGGATAAAATATGGACAATAATACACTCTTTCCTCATTCTTACAGAATTTAGGTTCATTCGGTTGATGATTCGCGCACGTAATAATTTTACTCCGTTTTAATACGTCTAACATGGACTGAAAATAAGTAAAACCATCATTACAAGAAACCACCCATGCCGATTCGCGTGTAAGAGGTAGTTGCTTATTTCCTCTGTTACTGAGCGAGATTTCTACAGTTTGCAATTCTTCCACGCCATCCGGATAAACAAATAAGGTCTGCGCACTTTGTGAAGACATGGCAAAAATAAAAAAGAACCATTGCCATCCCATAAAAATCAGACCGACTGGACGGTCGGAATGTCAAACAAAAATACCGGATGACAAAAATGGTGTTTTGGAATTGCCCGATTATACCTCATAATCGGAGTGTGAAAAACAAACCCCAAAACACCACAGAGAGATTAACAGTATTAGGACAGTTTTGCAAGCTTATTCCGAAATATAGTCTTGCAAAAGTGTGCGCTGAACTGAACAAAGAAGGAATCAAGATTGCAGCCAGGGCGTTCAGCGTTTGGAGCCATATCGTCAGCATGATATATTGCCACATGGCTCATTGCATCAGTCTTAATGATATATGTGATGGATTGCAGAACTTCAAAGGTAATCTTAACGATATCCGAAATGCAACCGCACCACATCGCAACACTTTGTCACATGCCAATCGGACACGTGATATAGCTCTGATAAAGAAGCTTTTCTGGAAAACGGTCGAGTATTACCAGCAGACGCATCCGAACTTCTTCACCCAGGGCGCAAGAAGCTATTTCAGGCTGCCCCGGCGTTTCAAACGGGCCATCAGAGCTATTGACTCAACAACTATCGAATTGATTGCCAAGTGCATGGACTGGGCCAAGCACAGGAAACACAAAGCTGCAGCAAAAGTACATGTCGCGCTCGATTTGATCTCTTTCATTCCGATTCGCGTAGTCACAGATTCGGCCAATCATCATGATGGCAGCTACATGAGTGAGTTGTGCGGGAACATGAAGTCCGGAGACATAGCAGTGATGGATAGGGCTTATGTAGATTATAAGCAACTCGATACGCTGACTGAGCAAGGGGTATTCTGGGTGACCAGAAGCAAGTCCAATATGAAAGTTAAGGTCATCAGAGAGCTTAATAAAGGCAGAAAAAACACCCCCCAGGAGGGGAAGGAACCCCATTATCCAATCATCTTAAAGGATGAGGAAGTGGAACTTACAGGCAAAACAAGTCACAAACGCTATCCCCGGAGTTTCAGACACGTTTCAGCCATAGTTCTGGATAGCAATGGAAAGGAAATAACCGTCAGTTTCCTGAGTAATAATATGGAATGGGCAGCCTCCAGCATATGTGATTTGTATCGCTGCCGATGGGGCATCGAGACTTTCTTCAAGGAAATCAAGCAGACGCTACAGATACGCACCTTTGTAGGCTTTAGCCGGAACGCCATAGAATGGCAGGTATGGAGTGCTCTGCTGACATACCTGTTGATGCGCATCATGGCCTTTCTGAGCAATTGGAAGCGAGATTTCAAACACTTCTTCACCTTGATGAAAGGTGCCCTCTGGGCGAAACGCTCTGTAAATCTTATTGTTAGCAGGTATGGGACAGCAGAAGAGACACCACCACCGGAAGAA
>JAZQHA010000248.1:0-3263 GCA_045540315.1 Acutalibacteraceae bacterium
ACTACTCAGGTAGCCAACCGTCAGTACAGCTATGACACCCTCGGCCGTCCAACTGTCCGCAACACCTCCCGCCAGGGCACGGTGAAGAACGATACCTTCGGCTACAACACCCGCAGCGAGCTCACCTCCGCCACCGTCAACGGTAGCAACTACGCCTACGACTACGATAACATCGGAAATAGAGAAACAGCAACAGAAAGCGAAATCACCACAACCTATACCGCTAACGAGCTGAATCAGTACACCGCAATAGGCGATTTCACACCTACTTTCGATGCCGATGGCAACCAGACACTGGTAAAAAGCTCCACCGGAACATGGGAAGTCAACTACGATGCCGAAAACCGCCCGGTAAGCTTTACCAACACGGAAAGCAGCACCGTGGTAGTATGCGCCTATGATTCCATGGGGCGCCGAGCCACCAAGAAAGTAGCGATAGACGGAGAAGTAACGCTCCACCAGTGCTACCTCTACCGAGGCTACCTGCAAATCGCCTGTTGTGACCTCACTCGTAGCAATCACCCCTGCCTGTGGCTCGTCACATGGGATCCCACCCAACCGATAGCCACCCGCCCGCTCGCCATACAAAAGGATGCCACCTGGTACACTTATGGCTGGAACTTAACCAAGAACATCTGTGAGCTTTACGGCACAAACGGCTACATCCGCACCGCCTACACTTACTCTCCTTATGGAGAAGTAACGGAAAGCGGTAACACTTGGCAACCCATCCAATGGAGCAGTGAGTACAACGATTCTGAGCTAGGCTTGGTGTACTACAACTACCGTCATTACAATCCGATAGATGGTAGATGGTTGGGTAGAGATATCTTTTTGAAAAATAATTTATATATTTTTCTTTCCAATCCGCTTATTTCTTATGATTATTTAGGTGCATTCGATCCGATGAAAGGAGGCTTTTTGTGTGGAGAAGGAATGCATGGAAAAAGATACCCGGATAACAAGGTGGAAGTATTTTGTCACAAGCTGCCTAATGGTGATCCTATGGATTATGTTCGGGCAGTGTATGACCGTATATGCGGTTATGTACATTTTAGAGAGTTTTGTGATGATAAGAGCAAGTTGGCGAATATTCTTTCTTCTTCGCATTGTTATTGTAAAGATAAATGTGTAGAAAAACTGTTGATTGCAGCTCATGGTAATGTGAAGGAGGGAATATATGAAGGTGTAGATTCTTTGATATCCATAGGAGAAGAAACATTATTTGAAAGTTCTGTTTTTCACGAGATTTCAAATTTATTCATTAATGTTAAATTTTGCAAGCAATGCATAATCGAAATACGCTCTTGTCATTTAGGTTCAGGGACATTTCTGATGCAACGGATGAAAAGTAAATACCCTTGCACGGTCATGCTCTATACGAATCCTGTAAAAGCAGTTGCGCTGAATCATGAAAAGAGCGGATTATTAGTAAAATAATTATATATGAAAAAGGTGTTTGTATTGTTATTTGTTTTTGTTGTATATGTTTTATTGTATGAATTTGTATATGGACCGATCAAATATGATTTTCTATGCAATAAATACATGAATATAAATAAAAAATTAGAAGTGAATGAAAAATATTATTCATTGTATAAGGAAGATATTAATTTTATCCGCGTTAATGATAAATTGCGGGTGGCGGTTACAATTATACCGATGAACATGGGATTTGATATAGTAAACAAAGACATTATAGTAGTGTGGGATGACGGTACGCGTCAACATTTTGTAAAAAAGCCGACAGAAAATTACGGTTGGTATTATCCTGGAGATGGGTTTTCAATGTTTTGGCCGGCAATTCGACCAAAAGGGATTTGCAAAACAGTTGATGGGCGTATAGGATATGGTCCCAGCGTGTTTCCCGAGGGAATAGATGAGGATAGTTTTTCAGAGTACTCAGAAATGTTCATGAATCAAATAAAGAAAGATATTGTTACAATCATGAAAAGAATTGGCTACATAGAGCTCAAGGATCTATGAACCATCATTTTTTTAAGATTTTTTGAGCTTGAATGCAGCAGACAATAAGGTGCACTCTCCTTATTGTCTGCTGTGTACGACCGATGCGATATACGTATTACGGTGAAAACCTGCAAGGTACAGCGAAGCAGCTCCAGCCCTGAAAACAATTGAGGGGAGCAACGAAGCGCGAAAGAGAAAGCTTGAGGAAACATGACCAAGCAGACGATTGCTCTGTCCGCTTTCCCAACGCCACAGCCCCCCCATCATAGAGATGTCCTACAGCGTGGAATCCACAGACGAGGGTGTGTTCAGCATCACGACCAACACCCGCTATAATGCGGTGGGAACGGCGATGAATAGCACACAGAAGCAGATGATTTCTGACCTGTCTTCTACTTTGGCAAGCAAGAGCATCAGCACCGATGTGCGCGGCAATGTTTCGATGAATTGGGCTGAATATACCGCTCCCGCCAAGGTGACGGGCTTCAGCTCCGTTCCCGGCTCGAATATCATCGCCGAAGTGATGACGGTGGATGGACTGACTATCTCGCAGACTGATAGCGTCGGCATCACCTCCGGGCTGGTGGCTCAGGACATCACAACGGTTGTGGACGGTGCGGAACATACGACTTCCCTGTACCGCCGCCATACTGCCACCGGAATGGAAATCAGGCAACGCGACGGGCGTGGCAATGTGAGCACCACCGTGACGGACATTGCCGGACGAGTCATTAGTAGCACGGATGCCGCAGGTAATATGACCTTTACCGCGTATGATGCCGTGCATGACAAGCCCTCTGTTGTAACCAATGCTCAGGGCGTCACGAGCTGCTACAAGTACGACAGTCGAGGTCGAAGGGTCGCCGAGTGGGGAACCGCTATTCAGCCCGTCTGTTTCGGTTACGATGATAGGGACAACATGGTGTCGCTGAGCACCTTCCGCGCCGGAGATGAAACCATCACCACCGACCCGAGCGAGCGTACTGATAAAGACACTACCACGTGGACATTCCATCCTCTGACGGGGGCTGAGCTCAGCAAGACCTATGCGGATAACACCTCCGTTACCAAGACCCACGATGACTACAATCGCCTCGCAACGGAAACGGATGCCCGCGGTAATGTCAAGACGCATTCCTACGAACCGCTTCGAGGTCTGCTGCTGAGGACAAGTTACTCAGACAACACAACGTCCCGTGTCTACACCTACAACCACCTCGGTCAACCCACGCAGGTGACAGATGACAGCGGGACGCGAACGTTCGGTTACAACAGCTACGGTGAACGAATAAGCG
>JAZQHA010000249.1:0-1573 GCA_045540315.1 Acutalibacteraceae bacterium
AAATGAAATAGATGATAACGATAAAATATACGTTTTTTCGAGAATGTGTTTTCCTTTTAAATATTTTGAAACTATAAACGACGTATTATTATCTAATATAGATGAACAAGTATTGATAGACATAGTAGAGAATGTTGAACAATATGAAGTGTTTTTACGTGATATGGAATTATTATTTGGAATAAACTTATTTTCTTGGATAAAAAAAGAGTAATTAAACTGTTACGTTAATTACTCCTTCAACTTCAGGTATTTCTGCTTTTATTGTTTCGTATAAACCGTTTTTAATAGTATCATCTGAGAACATGCATGCAGCACAGGCACCAGTAAGTTTTACATATACTATATTATCTTTATAGTCGACATATTCAACATCGCCGCCATCCATATTAAGATATGGTCTTAAAGAATCTAATAATTCTTTTATTTTATTAATTGTTTCGTCCATGTAAATCACCGCTTTTAATTATAACTTATAAATTATTTGGTGTAAATAACTTGTTGTGGTATAATTGTTCCTGAGGTGCAAAGATGTCAATGTATAAAATAGGAGATACCGTTAAAGGTAAAGTAACTGGTATCGAGAAGTATGGTATATTCTTACTTATAGATGATGGATATACTGGATTGATACATATTTCAGAAATATCTGAAAAGTTTGTAAGAAATGTATATGACTATGTTCAATTAGATGAAATTATAGTTTCTAAAGTAATAGAGATTGACGAAGAAAATAAAAGATTAAAGTTAACTATTAAGAATCTAGATTATAGAATTGAAGATAGTAAAAAGAAAGAAGATCAAAATGGTTTTGCTTTATTAGAAGAAAAGTTACCTATATGGATAGCAGAGTATAAGGAGAAAGCAAATAATTAATCTTCTTTTTTATTGTTTTGATGACACAAAAAAAACAGAACCAAAGTTCTGTTAATTTTTAAATGGTGCCCAAGGCCGGACTTGAACCGGCACGAGGGTTAAATCTCGCAGGATTTTAAGTCCTGTGCGTCTACCTGTTCCGCCACTTGGGCAGCACCCGTGTCTTTCCATAAGACTTTTTGAGTATATCGCATTTTTTTAGGTTTTGCAATACTTTTTTTAGATTTTTTTGAAATTTCTTTTATTTATAAGGCAAAAACAGGTATTTTTATTAACTTTTATATAATTTTGCAATTTTTTTATTATTTTTGTTGACATTGTAAAAATTATTATGCTATAATCAACTTGTCGCTGGAGAAAAGCGCATGGAGGAATACCCAAGTCTGGTTGAAGGGACCGGTCTTGAAAACCGGAAGGTCGTGTGAGCGGCGCAGGGGTTCGAATCCCTTTTCCTCCGCCATTTTAATATTTATCGCGGGATGGAGCAGTCTGGTAGCTCGCCGGGCTCATAACCCGGAGGTCGTTGGTTCAAATCCAGCTCCCGCAACCAAATTGATGGTCCGTTAGTCTAGAGGCCTATGACGTCTGCCTGTCACGCAGAAGATCACGGGTTCGAATCCCGTACGGACCGCCATTTTTTTGGCTCCATAGCTCAGTCGGTAGAGCAGAGGACTGAAAATCCTTGTGTCGCTGGTTC
>JAZQHA010000250.1:0-3950 GCA_045540315.1 Acutalibacteraceae bacterium
CGTAGTTTTTTATGTTCAAAAATGGCTGTTTTCTTCTTTTTCTCGGTTACGTAGCCCGCTACGCGCCCTACAAAAAATAATAAAACATTCTATTTTTGACCTATAAAAAACTTGACGATATAAATTTAAACAGCTTCTAAATTTTGAAGCCGAAATAATCTCGCGAATATAGAAACATTTTTCAATAAAATTTAGTCGGCTTACGGATAAATAGTTTCATAATCAGATGAATAGGTTTACGTTGGATTGTTCGGCTCTGTCCATATAGGTGGCTACGCCGCCAATATTGACTTCGTCGAGTAACTCCTCACGTTTTATTCCCATTACATCCATTGACATTTGACAGGCTATAAATTCTACTCCGTTGTCGATGGCTTGTTGGCGAAGGCTTTCCAATGAATCAACTCCTTTGCGCCCCATTATGAAGCGCATCATTTTGGCTCCTATGCCTGCCATATTCATTTTTGATAGGGACAGCTTTCTTGTGTCCGAGGGTAGCAGCCATCCAAACATTCGTCCCGGCAGGTCTTTCTTTACATTCGGTTTATGAGACTTTTTTATGGTATTCAGCCCCCAGAATGTGAAGAATATTGTTACCTTTTTGCCCGTAGCGGCAGCGCCATTGGCTAATACAAAGGTTGCCAAGGCCTTGTCAAGGTCGTCGCTAAATAGAATAAATGTTTTACCTTTTTCGTCGTTTGTTATTTTTGCTTTTTCGATGTTTTTAGGTGCGGATTTCTCTATAAGTACGTAGTGGATGCCTTTTTCTGTGCGTTTCTCTATGAATTTGTTCCCTGTGCTTGAACACCAAGATGCTGCATCCTGAGGGAAGCCTGCGTCTGTGGAACGTACTTCAATTAGTTGTCCCGGTTGCAAACTCTCTATGCTTTTCTTTAGCTTTAGAATGGGCCCGGGGCATTGTATGCCGCAGGCATCGACCTTGACGACAACAGTGCTTTCGTTGCACGAAGCAGTAGGGGCACAACCATTTTTATTCTCTTTTACATCCTGAATTGGAGTTTCAATGGGTTTTTTTGCTGTTTCGTATGTCTTAAGCCCTCCTATAAGGTTGCGCACGTCTTTGTATCCGCATCCTTTTAGTATATTGGAGGCGAGGTATCCACGTAATCCTACTTCGCAAAAGAGATATACGGGACGGTCTTTTGGAATTTCGCTCATTCGTTCGCGCAAATTGTCCAATGGGATGTTAATGGCTCCCTGAATGCTCCCAAGCGCGGCTTCGTCGGGGGTGCGTACATCTACGAGTGTTACTTTTGAAAGATTTGCATTTTGCAATTCGCGCCAGTAAAGTGGTGTCATCTTGTCGGTAAGAATATTTTCTGCTACATATCCCGAGATGGCTATCGGGTCTTTTGCCGATGAGAATGGGGGTGCGTATGCGTGTTCCATTCGGGTGAGGGTTTCTACCGTTGCTCCGTTTTTGATGGCTAAGGCATATTGGTCGATGCGTTTGTCCACTCCGTCGTATCCTATTATCTGTGCCCCATAGAGTCGTCCGTCGCTTGGCGAGAATGTGATTTTTATGTCCATTGGCAAGGAACCGGGGTAGTATCCCGCGTGTGAACCTGTATGTATGGTCGAGGATAGATAGGGTATGTTCATTTGTTTCAGCCTTTTGGCCGCAAGACCGGTAGATGCCACTGTGATGTCGAATACTTTGGCTATTGATGTGCCGATAGAGCCTTCATAAGTATTGATGTTGTCGAATACCATATTATCTGCTGCAATGCGTGCCTGACGGTTTGCAGGGCCTGCCAGAAAATTTAACCAAGGCTTTCCTGTTATAGGGTGGGGATATTCTATGGCATCACCGACGGCATAGATAGATTCATTTGACGTCTGTAAAAATTCATTTACATAGATTCCTTGTGCCTCGCCTATTTTTAAGCCTGCTTCGCGGGCTAAATTTGTTTGCGCCCTCACTCCTATGGAGAGCAGAATAAAATCGGCTTCGAGCTTTATTCCCGATTTAAAATGTACTTTCAGTATGTCATTTTCACGTGTAAAGGCTTCTACTGCTTGATTCAGATATAATTGTATGCCTTTTTCTTGCAGATGTTGGTGTACGATGGATGCCATAGAGAAGTCGATAGGGGTCATCACTTGATTAGCCATTTCTACTACTGCAACCTCGGCGCCTGTAAGGTGGATGTTTTCGGCCATTTCAAGGCCGATGAATCCGCCTCCAACTATTACGGCGCGTTTTACGTTGTGTTGTTGTATGTAGTTCTTGATTTTGTCTGTGTCGGCTATGTTGCGTAATGTATATATACCCTCATTCTCAATGCCCGGTAAGGGGGGACGAACGGGTGATGCTCCGGGGGAGAGTAGTAGCTTGTCGTATGTTTCTGTATATTCGTCTCCATTGGATGTGCGTATGTGTACTAATTTCTTATCGGGCTCTATTCGCATTACTTCGCTATTGATGCGTACGTCAATGTTGAATCGTCGGCCGAATGCTTCGGGCGTCTGCACGAAAAGACGCTCACGCTCTTCTATGACGCCTCCGATGTAATAAGGTAGGCCGCAGTTGGCGTATGAGATATACTCTCCTTTCTCGAATAGAATGATTTTGGCATATTCGGAATTGCGACGTATGCGTGCCGCGGCTGTAGCACCACCTGCTACTCCGCCTACTATTATATATGTGGGTGTTGGGCTTTTCATACTTGATTTTTTTAGTTTATAATGAGTTGTTTAGAAAGGGTTTCTTTTTTTGGGGGGGGGATTATTCTCTGCTCGCGACGCTCTTGTCGGTTTCTTAGTGTTGTAGTAGAAAATCTTCAAAAATCTTTTTTAGTTGCTGCTTGGATAGCGCTCCGACAGCTTTTTGTGGCTCAGATTGCATAGGAATAAAAAAGAGTGTTGGTACGCTCCTGATTTCTAATAGGGTAGAGAGTTCTTCTTCGTTATCAACATTTACTTTGTATATATCAATTTGTCCTGAATACTCTTCTGATAGCTCTTCGAGTATGGGAGAGAGCATTTTGCAGGGGCCGCACCACGGGGCATAAAAATCTATGACTGCCGGTTTGTTTCCAATATACTCCCATTTACCTCCGATTGCCCCTGTGTAGGATGTTATTTTCTCGAATCCATCTTTTGTTAAGTTCATTGTTGCCATAGCATATAGTTTTTAAAGGGTTAATAATTATTCTTCTTGCGCAAAGGTAATTTATAATTTCTATTTATCAAAACGATTAAATAAATGGAGGTATTGATAATGTCGATTAACTACCGACCCTCTCTTTCTTGCTATTTATATACGTCTAAAGAGAATGTGGTTTGCGATGAATTTGTGGGGTTATTTTATAATCCTATCTTAGAAGCTGTTTAAATTTCTAAAGATATTTTTTTGTATATTGGAAGTCGTTATTTCGTGGTTTTCTCGCACTTTTTCCTTAAAACAATCGCACCTACATTGAATTTCTTTTTTATGGTGCAATATTTAATTAAAAGTTACCTTTTGCACGTATTATATGCAGCTGTTCTTGAAAGTGAGAAATAACAAATTTATTCTTGTTGACAGTAAATTTCTACTGAGCCAAGTACCGCTCCTCTTTTTTGTAATAAAGATGAGCTCCCCAACGGGGTGAGGAGTTAAAACAACCAACCAAACAACAGTTTTTATAAACACTTATTCGGCTATTCTCTCTTTCACTTTATACTTTAGGAGTTACTTTTTTCGGAAAAAAGTAAGCAAAAAAACTGCACCTAAAGAAATTGTCGCAGGCCTCCTTTGCTCGTGAGGCAAGAAAATGCGCTCACTCGGTCGGAGGCTTGCTTGGCATTTCGGTTTACGATTGTTTTAAGGGTGCTGCGGAATTATAATCGACAATGCTTGCAGCAATAGTCGCGCGAAAATGCAGGCGCAGCTTGCAGCGCGCGGGATGCGAATGGCAAGCATTGTTGGCGCCCGGCGGCGTAAA
>JAZQHA010000251.1:0-4244 GCA_045540315.1 Acutalibacteraceae bacterium
GGGATGGTATGGAGAGACCATTCGGACTCTCCATACTTCTCCGTTTATAGTAATCATTTCATTTGTCCAATTTTTGAAGCAAGTGCGGTAATCTTCTTTTCAAGATATTGTTTCTCTTCTGGCGAAGCATCTTGAATCATATCTACCATATCAGAAGTTAGCTCTTGCATATATTTTTCAAGCTCACGCAATTGAATTGCTTTATCATGGCCTTTTTCTTTAGCCTCCATATACATTCTGCGGCTTTCGGGACTGCGTCCTTCGCGATAATCACGCATCATCATAGGTTCACTATAATTGCTACGGCTACCATTGCTGTTGCTATTATCCATATAAGAGCGACTACCGCTTCGACCATCATTATAATACATGGGGCTCATTTTGTAAGACTTACCTTCATGACCATATTCGTTTTCAACTTCAACATTGAAACCGCCTTTACTCTTACCATTCATTGCTTCGGTAATGGTACAAAAGTATAAAGCCTCTTCTAAATCTTTTAGCATATCGACAGCTTGACCTAATTCTTCGGCATCTGCTTCTGCTAAATTACACATCTGCGACTCAATAGCGCAGAGTAAACTTTCTTTTAGGTGGTTAATTCTTTCGTGTCCCATATTCACACCTCCCTTTATGCTACTCTTTCAACAATTAAATTAGCGTTCTATACATCTACCGATTCAGTAGGCGACACATTTCTTACACTAACAGTCGAGCAACATCCACGAGGAACGTCAATAAAGACCGAACTATATACATTGAAGAACTGTGAAACTGCGGCTGGTGTTACTATCATCGTAGTGGCTGGAACAATTTCTCCATCAATCGCAATTGCAAGAGAAATAGGACCTACTGTTCCATCTGTTGGAACAGCAATATTGGCGCCGAAAGATACACGATATCTAGCGCGGCACTGATTAGTAATTCCTTTCAAAGTTACTAATCCACTACCATCACGATGAATAATAGAACAGTTGCCACAAGTCACAGTATCTGTGAAATAAACACTTTGATTTGCCAAAACTGTTTGTAAAGCATTAGCAATAATTTCCATTAGGATTTACCCCCTTTCAGCAGTTGCATCCAGAGTAGTTGTAACCATAGTTGCCATAGCAGCAATTAGGGTTAGGAACTACATAAGCAGGTACGGGACAAGGTTCTAGTTTACTAATCAAATAGTTATTTTGAGCTGCCTGAGAAGCTGCAAATTTGAGGCTCTGGTTTTCAGCCTGAAGAGTGGCAATCTTATCCTGAGTCAGGAAGTCGAGGATGGAGCGCACACCTGCGTTCTGATTGTCGATGATATCACGAGTGCTATCAGTAATTGCTCTACGAGTATCGCAAGCCTGAGTAGCCATGTTGTAACTTACATCAGCAAATCCTCTTTCAATTGCGGTTTGAGTCTTGCAGCAGCAATCAGATAACTGATGAGCTAATGTGTTGAAGCCACCCTGCATGTTATAGCCAAGAGTACATATAGCATTATCAACACCGTGGAAACCAGTAGTAATAGTATTGTTTAGAGCATAAGTGCTATCTGCTAAACCATAGGTTTGATTATCAAGCTTGGAAATAAGAGTTTGCTGGTCTACAGCTGCTCTTACGTCTGCCTGAGTTGCGCAAGGTGCATCATATCCGCCACCAAATCCGCCTGCGCCGTAGCCTCCACGGCCCCAGCCTGCGAATAAGAATAACAGAATAATCCACCATCCGTTATCACCAAACATGCCATCACCATTGTTGCGACCAGTTACAGCCGCAATGTCAGATAAATTATAACCATTAGATTTGAACATAAGAAAATCCTCCTTATTTAGTAAAAAATTTATTCAAAGCCCAAACTATTGTTTGAAAGCTCTAAACTCGGCATCAAAGTCTCTACCTTGTTGACTATAGAGATTGCGAACAACTTTTTCAATTTCCGCGGTTTGTCCATTTTTTGCTAAAGTAAGGAGATTTGCCCCGATAGGGGTATCCGCCTATCTCTCCAAAATTGAGAGCATTAGCTATTGTGGGTTCTTCCCACTTCGTATCATATAAATTAGTTGCATGGGGTCGACATTATATTCCATATTTCATACCTCCATAATTATTAGAATGATTTCAGTTCCTCCTTAACGGGTTGCGGAACTGGTGTTAGCATCATTTTGATTTGCTATAGCGCTGTATCAAATTCTTCCCTTGTCACATATTGCGCTGGCTTCTCAACAGGAAGTTCTTTCAACTCATAAACATTTAGAGTTGCTGTTCCATCCATATTGATTTGTTTCGTGTAAATACAACGATTTGCCAAATCTGGGAAAATAAATACAGAACCATCGAAATCAATTGAAGAAGCTCTTGCCTCCTCTAAAGATGCCACTGGTCTGCCTTTTAAGCCTGGCTAGACCGACGGCCGCAAATACTATTGCGGTTGCTAATATTGAGTTTGATAATAATTATAGTTATTTGACATATGTATTAAAAGTCTCCTTTCATACAAAAAATTATTTTATATAAAGGCCAGATATTATAATCTAGCCTAGTATAATCAAACTTTATTACGACTTACTTCTGCTTCAATTAAGTTAGTAAGTAAAACTGAAATATCGCCATAAACACTAGATAAATAATCTTTAGCGTCTTCACCTAAAACTTGTAAAACAGATTGATAAGTCATTTCAAAGGCCTTCTTTTGGGCCTCTGCGTCAAATTTATTTTGTCCCTTCAAGGCTTCTACATAGGTTTGATTGGTTGCAATAACGCAATCAATAACTGTTTGACTTAACATATTAGTGTATTTAGTTAAAAGCTCAACATCATGTCTTTCATTAAGTTCTTTTGTCTTTGATTTGATAAATACTACTAAACAGGTTACAAGAATACCCAAAAGAGGAACAATACAAAGATCGAAAATCTGGTTTAGTATTTCCATCCATTCCATCGATTTTCATCTCCCTTCATATTATATTGAAAATTCGTTTTATCTCATTGAACGAGTTTGTCCTAAAGCCGGACTATAGCTAGAATAATTCTAATATACTATGAAGGGAGTTTTTTTCTCTTCATAGTATATTGAAAAATTCGAGTTATAAATTATAACATTTTACCCAAGGTTTTATAAGAAAATTTTTAAATCTTTTCCCATCCGGCAGGATAAGCAACAGGTGTATAAACATTTGCATCAATCAAAGACTTATACAAATCCTCACCCCACCAACCAAGTTCATCTTTGGTAAATGCTGTTCCCGCGGTAATGGTTTCTGGGATAATTCTATATCCTTCACGATATGCAATGTCTTCCCAAAGAGAAGGTGCGTTATCAGGGTTGTTAGACTCTGTATCCCATAAATCAACTGCGGCTCTCTTAAGAGTTCCATTCCAGTTGATACGAGTACCAGCACTGACTAATGAACCATCTTCTGTTAATGCAGGAAATAAATCTGGTGCTTCAGACGCAACCTTATCATCGGTTAAAGCCATAGCAGATTCAATAATTGCTCGATATTTACGAGCCTGTTCTAAAATAGTCATATATTATTCCTCCGCACCAACAATAATATCATAAGCGAGTGCCTTTTCCGCCACTTCGTCCATTTCTTCTGGCTCTTCAGCCAGTTCATCAGTCTCAGTATAAGTATAGGCACAAGGCACAACATCAATGGGCTCGGCATACTTTGCCCCAGTTTCAACTTGAAGCAATAAAAATCCCTTATCACTATAATGCTTTATCAATGTGCCATCATTCAAATATTCTGTTAAAATCATTTCATCGCCTCCACTTGTTTAATCCATTCATTGAAGGTAAGTGTTTCAAGAACCATACCTTCTGCATACATACGATTTTTTATTCCCATAATAATCTGAGTTTTTATCTCTTGGGGAATAGAATCGTGTAATTTTTTATATTTAAGCCAATATTCTTTAAACCGTTTCTCGGTAGCATAACGATAATCCTTGTTCTCTTGGTTCAGCCATTCGTCTTTATTCATAGTGAAATAAGCGTCATAAATCATACCTACAGCATAGAATTTTGCATCATCTTCCATCTTACGATTAAGGAACTGCTCCACAAGAGCATCATTACTATCAAGCATATTGTTATATGTTTTCAAAATATACTTAGGGTCATGACGACATACAGAAGCATCTCTCCATCTCCATAAGTAGAAGGAAGTTTGCGAGTATTTTAATTCTTTAGCAAGTCTTTGACATAAGCAATTGAAATAACTATCTTCGTGAATAGTCAATTTATCATTCCATCT
>JAZQHA010000252.1:0-4368 GCA_045540315.1 Acutalibacteraceae bacterium
AAAGCATCTGCTTGGCTTGTTTTTCATCGTAAAATCCCTCTGCAACAAGCTTTTTCAAGACTGACACAAAATCGATGCTTTTGCCTTCACTTGATAACTCCAAAATGGCTTGGTACGCAGCTTTCAGCTCATCAAAATAGAAATGCTCTGGCTTTAATGTTTGAATGACATTTGCCAGAGCTTTTTTGTCGATTAATATCGCGCCGATAACGCACATCTCAGCGCTTTTGGCTACTTCATCTTGAGTCTTCACCCGCTTCACCTGCTTTCTATTCGCATCCGAAGTTGCTGATACTTCTCTCGAACTTTCTTGCCAGATAGGATATTGCTGCGCCAAAAGCTATCATTCTGACACCAATCGATAACCTCAGCAATATCGTCAGCGTCAATTTTGTCTCTGCGAATCATTAGGTCAAAGTCTTTTGCCCATTCAGACAAACCCTTCCGCAAAATTCTGCTAAAGCGCGAGCAAATTTGCTAAAAAACATATAAAAACTTTGTACGCGACTTGCGTGTCGAGGCTCTCGACCTGGCGTTGAGATTCATTTTGCGGAAACTTCGGATTGTTTTCTACGATACATCTTTCCAAGAAATTTTTCAGCAAAAGCAACCGTCTGAAAAAAACTTCGGTCGTGGGCAAATTGACTAAATTTTATTGCACTTTCTTGTCCGCGTCACGTCCTGCGAGGTCACTCGCCGACGAAGATATATTATTCAATGTATTATTAATTGTAATATTCTTTGTATTATTCTCTGCGAAGTTTTCTTCATGGGGTTCGTGAAGTTTACTTCGTGAGGGTCTGGAACTTTCCTTCGTGAGGGTCACGAAATTTTCTTCCACCACCTTCAGGCATCTCAACTTCACTTTATGAGTGTTCTTATCCATAACAAACTTTGCTGAAATATGTCCAGCGTCACAAAGAGACTTTATCCAGGTGGAAATTGTCCTTTTGCTGACAGAATAAAGGCGACTGAAATAGTCGTTCGTCGCCCAGCAATAACCTTTTTCGTTACAGAGTGCTGTTATTTCGCCATAAAGAAGCTTGGCCCCCGGAACAACACTACTGTCATATCTAACAGTCGCCGGAATCACAGCATAGTATGATTTTTTTACATTTGATGTCATAAAACGTCCCCCTAAAATGGCAAATCATCAAATACTGATTCACTGGCTTGTTGTATTTCTTTTTCGGTAATAATTTCTCGCACTATAAAGCCTTTGTAATACTTGCCGTCTTGCTGTTTTGAGTAATATTTTGCAATTAACCAAATTTCATCTTTGGGCTTGTACTCGTTTAAAATGCGCGTTGCAATCCCTCCAAATGCAGTGCAATCAGCGAATGTTGGCTTTCGCCACCGTTCCAAGTTTTTTCCCTCATCAGAATAAAATCGCGAGCAATTTGTGTCGTTATGTTCACCAAACTTTGTACGCGACTCGGTCGGCGCGACCACGCGCTCTTTTCCGTTGCTAAGTTGTAGCGAGAACTTTATCCCGTCCTGACCAACTTTTTTAAATTCATCGTAAATTCTACCTCTGAAAATCACCGTATTGACGTAGCAGTTACCGCTGTAAATATTTGTTTCGTTTTTAAATATTTTAATTTTTTTATTCATAAGCTGCTCCTTTTAAATCTTATTCCCGGTCAAAAACATTGTCGTCTTGCGCGCTCCCGCTTACAATTCTCTGTGTTTTTTCCTATTCGTCAGCACCGCTGTATCTGCCACCGGCAGCGCGGCACTGCGAATCATTGTCATAAATTTTTGTTGTTTTCATGAATTAACACACCTCATAATTTTTTATTAAAACTTTTGTTTCCGGAATCTCGGCGTACATTTTCTCGAAGTAAACCCTGCAAATCTGCGCGTCGTCTCGATAAGCAACACCGTTTAATGCGTCCAAAATAACCTTGATAATATTATCTGCGTCAGGCTTTTTAGTCGGAAAAAGACGTCCATTTAGCATCAGCTCTTTTGTTTTCCGGCTGACATATTTCGGGATAGGATAAAGGGCAAGTATACTGATTTCTAGCGGTAAATTCCTTTCGAATTTCGCTTTAGAAGCGGCTGTATAACTTGCCCTTACGAGTCTTTCGTATTCGATTGTTTGCTTTGGTGTATAAGCTACACTGTGACCATTAACCTTACATATTCGAGGTCGCTGTTTACCTTTCGGTGGCCCCGGAACTGTGAATTTTATCTCCATCTTGCGCCTCCTTCTTTCTTGATAGTTCGTTGAGCCCCTCCAAAATTTCAACTCGCTGCTTAACCGTCAGTTCTTTAAAACTGCTTACGTTGTATTTTTTTAAGAGCGTAGCATACAATTTATCAGGCTCGTCGAAGTTCTTTACCACACTCTGAAGAATTTTTGCATCTTTGGCGCTAATTTTTTCGACTTCAATTTCCGGCAAATCTTCACCAGCATATAAATAAAGTCCCAACCCATGCCGAGCTAACGCCTTTGTTAAGCTTCTTTGAATCGATTTGTTTACATCAAAGCTCGTGATATTCTCAAGACTAATCGACTTGTTTTTATAGTCTATTATCGGCAAGTACTCTATGTGCTCAAGGCCAGCGATTTCAACGCCCGTCTTCACCCAACAAGTTTTTCCATCGGTGAAATAAATGCACCCGTTTTCAGTTTCGTAAACTTTATAATTTGCCTCTGGAAAGCGCTTTTTCACCTCCGCCCAGGCATACGGCCAAGATAAATACGATAGGCCATTTTTAACAAGCACCGGGCCAGAACTTGACTTAATCGCGAGAATTAAAATTTCGCATAGAAAATTTTTTTGTTTGCGACTTGCGTGCCGAGGCACTCGGCTGGTCATTCACGTTAATTTCAAACAGCGTCTCAAACACTGATTTCTCCATCTTAAATTTCACCTCGGCTCTTTAAATCTTCGTAATCTCGTTCTGCTTTTTCGGCTGCCCGGTCAAAAACATTGTCGCCTTGCGCACTGCCGTTTGCAATTCTCTGTGTTTTTTCCTGTTCGCCAAGTCCGCTGTTTCTGCCACTGGCAGCGCGGCACTATGAATCATAATCGGGAAGCTCAGCTGTAAATTTGAAATGGATATCAAGGCAATCTTCACAGCAATAAAAACCGTTTAAGACATAATAGTCCTGGCCTTCGCAGACATCTTCCTCGCAGAAAAAGCACTTTAAAACCGGAATAGCTTCGTTGTCTGGCGGCGTAAGATAATTTTTTTCAATCAATTCCATCATTTCATTGGTCCTCCGTGTTTTGTTTTAATTTTTTGCAGACGATTTTGAACGCATCCAGAGTTTTTCTTTCGAGGTCTCTCAGTTCATCCGCTTGTTTCAAATTGATTACTATTAAAATGAAAATTACTATTAACAAAAATATTTGCATGGTTTTCCTCCGTAAAAAACAAAATTGCCACCTTAAAAATTTTTAAGATGACATGAAAGTTAATATTGAATTTTTTTATCGCCTCTGGTACAATAATAAGCATAAAAGTTATCGATTTAAGGCGAATGCAAGATTCGGTAAACATTGTAAGTGGCTTGAGCCCGCATCACTGCTGGTTTCTCTCAAGTCCCTTATAACTACCAAGACCAGTGCGGAGTACCATAAGGGGCATGGAACAATCCAGCAATAATGCGGGTTCCAGCCACCTACAATGTTTACCGAATTATGTATTCGCCTTAAATCGATAAGTTTTATGCTTATTATTGTACCAAAGGCGATAAAAAAATTCAATATTAACTTTCATGTCATCTTAAAAATTTTTAAGGTGGCTATTTTGTTTTTTACGGAGGAAAACCATGCAAATATTTTTGTTAATAGTAATTTTCATTTTAATAGTAATTAATTTAAAACAAGCGGATGAATTAAGAGACCTCGAAAGAAAAACTCTGGATGCATTCAAAATCGTCTGCAAAAAATTAAAACAAAGCAAAGGAGATGAGTAAAGTGATACATTTAGATGACAAAGCTTATCTTACGCCGCCAGACAACGAAGCTATCCCGGTTTTAAAGTGCTTTTTCTGCGAGGAAGATGTTTACGAGGGCCAGGACTACTACGTTCTAAATGGCTTTTATTGCTGTGAAGATTGCCTTGATATCCATTTCAAATTTACAGCTGAGCTTCCCGATTATGATTCATAGTGCCGCGCTGCCAGTGGCAGATACAGCGGTGCTATCGAATAGGAAGAAATACAGAGCATTGCGACAATATTTCTGACCGGGCAGCCGAAAAAGCAGAACGAGAATATCACGATTTAAAGGAGTAATAAGCATGAATGAAACAAAATCAGTGTTTGAGACGCTGTTTGAAATTAACGTGAACGACCAGCCGAGAGCCTCGGCACGCAAGTCGCGACCAGAGAAACTCTCTATGCGAAGT
>JAZQHA010000253.1:0-6482 GCA_045540315.1 Acutalibacteraceae bacterium
CGGGGTATTAGCTCAGCTGGTAGAGCACTTCAATGGCATTGAAGGGGTCAGCGGTTCGAGTCCGCTATGCTCCAGGCTTGGTAAAACAGCGTATCAGGTCACCTGTTACGCTGTGTTTCTACGCCCAGGCAGGCCAGAATGGGCTGCCGCCAGGCGTAGGCCAGAATGGGCTGCCGCCAGGCGTAGGCCATTTGGTCTTACAGACCAAATGGTAAGAAGGCTAGCCACGGCGTCCCTGGGTGGGCGTAGAACGCGCAGCGGACGGAGCCCCCAGAAAGCGAGCGATAGCAAGACTCGAACGAGCCACACCCCCAGTCTCGGCGTAGGCAGGACGAAGCCGGAGTGTTGCACACCACAGACCTTTTCATTCGTCCCTCTTGCATTTCCTACTTGCATTCACCCGCTACATTCACTATACTACCTCCATGAGCTCGTTCCACTACGTCTACATTCTCCGTGACGTCGCCACCGGCAAGCATCACTACACAGGCGTAACGCATGATTTGCAAGAACACTTGGCAATGCACAACGCCGGGCACGTCCCCCACACCTCCAAATATGCACCATGGTATATCGAAACGGCCATTGCGTTCCTCAATAAAGAAAAGGCCTTTGCTTATGAACGCTATCTCAAATCCGGAGCAGGTAGGGCGTACGCTACAAAGCATTTTTAGCTCGCCCGCCCCCTCCCTACCGGGGTGAAATGGGGGGCAAGTCCTAACATTGTGGAATTTGAATTTTTATACTAAATTCGACATCACTCTACTAATACCCTTAATCGGTAATTCTGAAAGTTTCTGTAGCCGGAGGCTCGGCCGTTGAATCAAATTAGACCTGACGGCGTGTTGTTGCGTTTCTCCTCCGCTCCTCTTTGGCTTGTTGCCGTACTCGCTGCTTATCCATTTCGAGAGCCAATCTAAATGATGCACACAAGCTTTCAGGTTCAACAAAAATCAATGAGTAATGCCGTATAAAACCGCATGCTACCTCCCCCAAATAATCGAGCATATCAATCTGTACGGCTTCTTTTCTATCAATAGGGTCAGCCTCTGAGCATGACACGCATAACTTCGACAAAAACTTAAAATAAGCCGGGTTCTGATGATTCATTTCTACTATCAGTTTAAACAGATCTTGCGGTTTCATTGGGGCAATATAACTTGCCACCATACGTTATTCAACAAAAATTAGGAAAAATTAGATTCAGCCCCTCCTCCAATCTTCGCTCCGTTACAGATGTTTGCGACACCTTCGGCATTACCCGCATGGTGCTCTCCAAAACGCTCGATATGCCCGACCATACCCCGGAGGAAATCTCCGCCATCCTCCGGGAAACCTACTGAACCGCTCTTGTATGCCCGTCTCGGCGTAGGTTTACCGAAGACAGAAAATTACCGCCCGGGAAAAGGGGCTGATGTAACCCGCCCGGCAAAATCCACGCAATACGCCCAAAAAGAAGCCTTGCGGGGTAGGATTGTACCGTTGTAGACCAATGGTACCACCGGCTTGTTATCACATCGTTGTTGGATAGCGTCAATAGTTCCGTCAAAAATGATTAACGCAGAGAATCTTCCTGACGTAGATTTCATAGGAAATTCTATGCTTTTTCTTGAATGTCTCCTCCATATTTGGTAGAATGAGGCGCGGCGGAATGCCCAACACGCTTTTAACCATGGATACAGTACTCACCAAGAAAGAAATGACGGAGGAAGACATCAAACGTCTTTATATCACTCCGGCCATTGAGGCTAGGTGGAATAGGCTCAAAATCACGATGGAAACCCAGCTCACCGATGGTAAGGTGAACATAAAGGGGAATCAGGTAGTACGAGAACGCCCCAAAAAAGCTGACTACGTCCTTTATCGTAGTGACAATAATCCCATTGCTGTGGTTGAAGCAAAAGATAATACCCATACACCGTCATTCGGCATGCAACAAGCAATGCAGTATGCTCAGATGCTGGATGTTCCTTTTGCGTACAGTTCGAACGGGGACTCTTTTGTAGAGCATGACTTTATGACCGGAAATGAAAGGGAACTCCCTTTAGATGCATTTCCTACAGAGGAAGAATTGGTTGCTCGCATTAGGTCGGGGAAAGGGTTGACTGAAGCACAGGAACAAGCAATGCTTCAACCCTATTATTCTGGGCAGAATGTGTACCCGCCTCGATACTACCAGCAAAATGCTATTAACAAGACGGTTGATGCTGTTGCTCAAGGGAAAAACCGTATACTTCTGGTCATGGCAACAGGAACGGGTAAAACCTATACTGCTTTCCAAATAGTATGGCGCTTGTTAAAGAGTGGTTTAAAGCGTAAGGTTTTGTATTTAGCCGACCGCAACATTCTTGTAGACCAATCTATTCAGCAGGATTTTGCGCCATTAGCCAAGGTTACGCATAAGATAAATGTACAGAAGGACGATAAGTCCACTATTACTTCTCATCAGGTCTACTTCGCATTATATCAACAATTGGTCGGAGATGATGATGTAGAGCACTACTCCGAGCTTTTTCGTCCTGATTTCTTTGACCTCGTAATCGTGGACGAGTGCCATCGTGGGTCTGCAAAAGATGATAGTCGTTGGAGAAGAATTTTGGAATACTTTAGCGGAGCTACCCACATAGGTATGACTGCTACCCCTAAAGAGACAAAATACATTTCCAATTTGAACTACTTTGGAGAGCCCTTGTATACTTATAGTCTCAATGAAGGAATCGAAGACGGCTTCCTTGCGCCATTCAAGGTTATCGGAGTGAAGCTCAATATTGGAGAGGGCTGGAGACCTACTAAGGGGCAGCTCGACAAATATAGAAACATCATCCCTGATAGGATATACACGAATAGCGACTTTGATTACAAGATAGTTCTTGAAGACCGCACAAGGGAAGTGGCAGAGCGCATTACTGCGTTTCTTAAGCAGACAGACAGAATGGCTCGAACCATTGTGTTCTGTGCTGATGAAGATTCAGCAGAGCGCATGCGCTTGGCTCTTATTCAGGCAAATGCTGATATGGTTCAAAAATATCCGAATTACGTAGTTCGGATTACTGGAAGCGATGATGTAGGGAAAAGCCAATTAAAATATTTCATTTCAACGTCTGAGCAAATCCCTGTAATAGCCACTACCTCTAAATTGCTGTCTACAGGAGTGGACTGTAAAATGACTAAACTCATAGTTCTAGACCAAATGATTGGCTCAATGACTGAGTTTAAGCAGATAATTGGTCGAGGTACTCGTCTGAGATGGGATCAGGGTAAGAGATATTTTACTGTAATGGACATCCGCAATGTGGCACGATTGTTTGCAGACCCTGATTGGGATGGCCCTATTGAGATTGACCCAGATTACGACCCTAATCGGATAACACCTCCACCCCCTCACCCGCCGCTTCCGCCTCCACCGCCACCTCCCCCCGGTGAGCCTAAGCCCGTAGTAACACCTGACGGTTGCCGTGTTCAGGTAGTAATGGAGACGGTCTCTGTATATGATGCCAATGGGAAGCTCTTGAAGCAGGAGAGTATTACAGACTATACAAAGGAAAATGTGCGAGGCGAGTATGCTTCTCTCGATGCGTTTATTCGTAGTTGGTCACAGCAGGAAAAGCGGGAGAGCATTCGTACTATGCTAGAGGAAAGAGGAATCAACCTTGAGACACTCAAGGAAGACCAACACATGACGGATGTAGATGATTTTGATTTCCTTTGCCATGTAGCGTTTGACCGCAAGCCTCTTACTCGCCGAGAACGGGCAAATAATGTAAAAAAACGCGATTTCTTCAGTCGGTATAGCGGAGAAGCTCGGGCGGTTTTAGAAGCACTTCTGGATAAATATATGAATGAGGGTATTTCAGAGCTTGAAACGCTCGGGGTTCTTAAGCTCTCTCCGTTTATGGAAATGGGCAGCATTAAGAAGATTACCTCTTATTTCGGCAGCAAGGATGCCTACATCAAAGCGGTACGTGAGCTAGAAGAAGCCATCTACCTTGAAGCAGTTTAATTTTTATGAGTAACGTATCTGGTTTTGTAAAGCGTTTCCGCGACATCATGCGGAATGACCCCGGTATTAACGGTGATGCCCAGCGAATTGAGCAGATAGCATGGATGCTTTTCCTTAAGGTTTATGATGCTAAGGAAGACGATTGGGAGACGATAGAAGACGGCTATGAGTCTATCATTCCAGAACCTTGTCGTTGGCGAAATTGGGCTTCGGATGACAAATCCGGCACGGCTCTGACAGGTGACGAGCTTCTTTCATTTGTGAATAATACTCTGTTTCCAACGTTACATGACCTCAAGGTTACCGCAGAAACGCCCATAAAAAAGGCCATTGTTAAGGCTACTTTCGAGGATACTCATAATTACATGAAAAATGGGGTATTACTTCGACAAGTACTTAATATCATTGATGAAATTGATTTCAGCGATTATCAGGAAAGCCATGCGTTTGCTGATATTTATGAAAGTATCCTTAAAGAGCTTCAAAACGCAGGAACTGCGGGTGAATTCTATACCCCACGAGCGGTGACTGATTTCATGGCTCAGATGATTCGACCTCAGATAGGCGAAACTATGGCTGATTACGCTTGCGGTACCGGCGGCTTCATAACCTCATGGCTGAAGGAACTCAAGAAGAGTGTTAAAACTACTGCTGATGAGGAGGCTTATTCTTCCTCTATTTATGGTATTGAAAAGAAGCAATTTCCCTATATGCTTTGTGTAACGAATCTTTTGTTACACAATTTGGATACGCCTTGCGTTTTTCATGCAAATTCACTTACCAAGGACGTTCTGGATTACACAGACAAGGATAAGGCTGATGTTATCTTGATGAATCCTCCCTATGGCGGGGCTGAAATGAGTGATGTGCAAAATCATTTTCCCGATGATTTGGCAAGTAGCGAAACGGCTGATTTATTCATGGCGGTTATTATGTATCGTCTGAAAGAAAATGGGCGCGCTGCGGTAATTTTACCGGATGGATTTATGTTTGGCAACAAGAAGGATTCGGCCAAATATAACCTCAAAAAAAAGCTTTTCCGGGATTTTAATGTTCATACCATCATTCGCTTGCCTCATGATGTGTTTGCTCCCTATACCAATATTACAACAAACATTCTGTTCTTTGATAATACTGGTAGCACTCAGAAAACTTGGGTATACCGCTTAGATAAGCCTGAGGGATACAAGCACTTCTCCAAAACTCGCCCCATGCTTCTGGAGCATTTCGCCCCTGCTATAGAATGGTGGAATAATCGGGTTGCTATTGTTGAAGATAACTTTGACAAAGCCAGAAAGTTTGCTGTTTCTGAATTTGAGGAGCGAGACTACGATATAGATGTATGTGGTTATCCCCACGAGGAAGAGGAAATACTACCCCCGGACGAACTTATCAAGCAGTACAGGAAGAAACGCGCCGCTCTCAATAGTGAGATTGATGCCATTCTGGCTAAGGTTGAGGAAATGCTTGGCATTAAAGTAGAGGATATCTGACCATGACTGCTCAGCAACTCAAGAACTCTATTCTCCAGCTCGCGGTTCAGGGTAAACTAGTCCCCCAAGACCCGAATGACGAGCCTGCGTCCGTGCTCTTGGAGCGCATCACCAAGGAACGGGAGCGCTTGATTAAGGAGAAGAAAATAAAGAAGCCCAAAACGACATCTCGAATCTTTAGACGAGATGGGCACTACTATGAAAGCATCAATGGCGGTGAACCAGCCTGTATCGATGAGCAAATCCCCTTTGATATTCCTGAGTCGTGGGAATGGGTGAGACTTTCTCATATTGTCTATAATCATGGGCAAGAAAAGCCAGAGTCGGATTTTTCTTATATCGACATTGGGTCTATAGACAATAAACGCCAAAAGCTTAATCAAACGGAAAATATAATCTGCGCCGACAAAGCTCCATTAAGGGCGAGAAAAATAGTGCATTGGGGTGATATTTTATATTCTACGGTAAGACCCTACTTGCACAACATGTGCATTGTTGACAAGGCCTTCAGTAAAACACCTATTGCTAGTACAGGATTCGCGGTACTCTGCCCATTTTCTGGTATTTACAATGCCTATTTGTTCTATTATTTGATGAGTCCAGAATTTGACTCATACGCTAATGATACAGAGAACGCCAAGGGCGTTGCTTATCCTGCAATTAACGACGACAGACTCTACCGAGCTTTGATTCCTATTCCTCCAAGGGTAGAGCAACAACGCATTGTGGCACGATTTGAGAACATTTTACCCGAAATTTGTCAGTATGATGAGTTGTCAATAAAATCTGAAAGTTTAGAAAAAGGGTTCCCTGAAGCTCTCAAAAAATCCATTCTCCAGCACGCCATACAGGGTAAGCTTGTTCCGCAAGAGCCGAATGATGAGCCAGCTAGTGTCCTCTTGGAGCGCATAGCCAAGGAGCGAGCCAAAATGGGCAAAAAGGCGGCTAAATCAATGAGCCGGATAGAAAGGCGAGATAGGGGAACCTAT
>JAZQHA010000254.1:0-2996 GCA_045540315.1 Acutalibacteraceae bacterium
TCTTTGCCTTGTCTGTTTTAAGCTGCGCCCGGATAGAGGGGCGGGGCTTCCTTATCTCCCTGTCCCGGCTCTCCCCCTTGTCAATCAGCGCATACGTCCCATGTCTGCCCTCGATTTTGGAAAAGGAAAGGGTCTTGTAGGGCAGCATGGAGAAAAGACGGTCAGTGTCCTTTGTAGCCGCAAGCTGCATGAACGCCGGGGAAAGCTCTACCATGAAATGGGTCTTGTTTGGGCTGTTCGGCGTGTCGTGCCGCTTCATTTCCCACACAATGCGCCGCGCTTCCGTTTCAATCAGCCCGTCCCGCAATGCGGCGATATGCGCCTTGAAATCTCCCGGCGGAAGCTGCTCCCGGCTGCGCCGTTCTTCCTGTAAGAGCGATTGCAGCGCGTCCGGGTCGTTGGGTACGGCTTCAAAGCGTTCAAACTTCCCAAGCTGCGGGTCTGGGGTTCCGTCAAAATATCTCCCGGCTTTCTGTACCCTTTCCCCACGCTCATAAAACAGCTTCACCGTATCGGCGGGCAGCTCCTTTTCCTTGACGCGCTCATAATGGCGGGAATAGTCAAGCTCATACAGATTGCCCTTGATTTTCCCGCGCTCCTTTCCCGTCAGCTCGATTGCATAGGCAAGTACGCGGTCGCTTGTCTGCTCCATGTAGAAACGCCATGTATTGTGGGGCGCGGTGTCCTTTAGGAAAACGTCGCGCTCCCTAAAGCAATGCGTCCCGGACGGGCGGCAGAACCACAAAAGGGTCTTGTCCTCCCTGTGGGGGCTTGCCGCCGCCTTTGCGATAATCTCCTTGTCAATCTCCAAGTCGCTCTGGTAAAAGCCTGTATTCTGCTTCATAATCGCTTCAAGGGAAGCGAACAAATCCACGTTTTCAAATCTGCTCTGTTCCGGCATGGGTCAGCTCCTTTCCAAGTCCTGTGACTTCTGCTTTGCGTTTTTCTTCTGCGCCTTTTCCTTGTCGGCTCTAAGCTGCGCCCGGATAGAGGGCTTCTTTTCCGGCTTCGCTCCCTTGACGCGCTCCTTGTCGGCTTTGACCGCATTAGCCAGGTCAACAAGGGAAATCGTTTCTCCCGCCTTGACCTTTGCTTCCAGTTCGTCAACGGTAGGGGTGTTGTTGATGATACCGTCAAAGTTGTTGTCGTTCTGCTCTACGGTGTCCTCGACGTGCTTCAAAGGGTTTGCCTTTTCCGGCTGCTCTGCGGCAACGGCAAACGCCCGCGTCCCGTTCCCCATAATCAGATACTTTCCGTCGTCGGATTGATGATGAAAGCCATATCCGGCGGCTTCTATCTGCTCCCGGCTCATGGCGGTTACATGGAAAGTCCCTCTCGATGTTTTGACAGTTTCGCCCGTTTCCAAGTCGTCCGGGGTAAGCTGTTTCTGCTCCTGTAAAAACTCCGGCACTTGCCGGAAACCCGCGCTGTCAACATAGTGCGCCGCGTCCTGTCCGTCCTGATGAAGCACTACCACGTCGGAAACGGAAAGGCTGTGTCCCTTAAAGTCTTTGGGGTGGTCGATATTGAAACGGGTATAAATATCTTCAAGGGAAGTCCCCGGCGCAAGGGGCGCGGAATAGACAAGCTCATAGTTCGCCCTGTCAACCACATTCCCCGCCGCCTGCAGGCGTGCGTAAGGCTCAAAGCGCAAGTCCCTTGTTTCGTCCCCGCCTTTTATCTGGTAAATGGAAAAGGTGTCCTTGTCCGGCTCGGCGGTCTTTGCCGTTTCCTGTGCCTTTGCGTAGAGCTGCTTTACGTCGCCCTCGGTCAGCTCCCCGCTTTTGAGCTGCCCCATAAGCTCGCGGCATTTCTCCGGCGTTCCGGCGAAAAGAACGTCGCCCATTTTCGCCCGCCCGTTCTCCTGTGTCACATAGGCTTGCAAGAGGTAGCTGTTTTCCCGGCTGTCGCCGTAAGGGTTCCGGCGCACTCTGTAAATCGTTTCCGGGGTAAAGGCTTCTTTCGGGGCTGCGTCCGCTTTTTCCTGTGCGCCGGATTTCCCCGGTGCGTCTGCTTCCGGCTCCGGCTTCTCTTTCCCGGCTGTATCTGCCTTTTCCGGGGCTTCCGGCTGCGGCTGCTCCGGCGCGGCTGCCTGTTCCTCTCTGGTGGGCTGCTCCTGTCCGGCGGTTTGCTCCTTGTCCTGTGCCTTTTGCAGTTCCGCAAGATTTTCGTCTATGGAATTGATAATCTCGGCGGCTGCGCTGCGTATCGTTTCAAGGGAGCTTTTCAGTTCGGACAGCTCCCGCCCGCTGCTCCACCCGGCGACGTAGCCGAAAGAGTAGTCCGACGTGTCAAGCCCGTAATGTTGGCAGACGGTATAGGCGACGCTTTCCGCTTCGACTTCGCGGGTGCGGCGGTCAACGCGGGGCTGCTGTTCATCTTTGGGCGCGTTGAGGTCAATGTCGTGCAGCTTCGCATGGGCGATTTCGTGAATGGTGGTCTTTAAGGTCTGCAATTCGCTCATGCCCTCGTTGATAGCAATGCGCTTGTCCTCCAAGTGGTAGTAGCCATGAGAGCCGCCCTCGATATTCTCAAAGGCGATAGGGACGGGGGAAGTCTTTTCAAGGGCTGCGAAAAAATCCTTGTAGCGGCCAACGTCGCCCGTCAGCTCGTCCACCGCAATGTCCGGCAGCTCCTTTCCCTCGGTCTGGGAAACGTCGAAAACAGACACTACCTTGTAGGCGGGTATCTTGATTCCCTTTTCCTCGGTGACGGGCTTTCCGTCCTTGCCGATAATGGGCTTTTGTGTGTGCGGGTCTATCTTCTCCACTTCCTGTCTGATTTTGAACGGCGACGGGGCAATGATTTTAATCCCCTTTTGCCCTTTCATCACGTTGCGCCCGAAATTATTCTTCCAAGCGGAAAAGCCCGCCACAAGGGAAGCGTCCGGCTTCTGCATGGCGATAAGCAGCGTATTGTTGAAGCTGTAATTATGGAATTTTGACATGACGCGCAGATATTCCTTGTAACGCTCGCTGTCAAAGAGTTCCGTAATG
>JAZQHA010000255.1:0-2705 GCA_045540315.1 Acutalibacteraceae bacterium
CAATCGCGCAGAAATACAACTGCATTTTGACCCGCCTTGACTACCGGCAGGAACAGGGGCTTATGTCCTCTATCCCGTTGGGGGAAAACCTTATCCATATCCAGCGCGGCTTGACGACCAGCAGCACCGCCGTTTTCGTTCCCTTTACGGTGCAAGAGCTGTTCCAAAGCGGCGAAGCATTGTATTACGGCTTAAACGCCCTTTCCAACAACATGATTTTGTGCGACCGAAAGAAGCTGAAAAATCCCAACGGCTTGATACTCGGCACACCGGGCAGCGGCAAAAGTTTTTCTGCAAAACGCGAAATCACAAACGCTTTTCTTATCACGTCCGACGACATTATCATTTGCGACCCCGAAGCCGAATATTACCCCCTTGTCGGACGTTTGAAAGGACAGGTTATCAAGGTTTCGCAGAACAGCACGCAGTACATTAACCCTATGGATATTAACCTCAATTACAGCGAGGGCGACACGCCCATAGCCTTAAAGAGCGATTTTATCCTTTCCTTTTGTGAGTTGATTATGGGAGGTAAAAACGGGCTGGAAGCTGTCGAAAAGACCTTGATTGACCGCGCTGTTATCAGCGTGTACCGCAACTACCTTGCCGACCCGAAGCCGGAGAATATGCCGATTTTGGGCGACCTCTACGACGAGATCAAGAAGCAGCCGGAAAAGGAAGCGCAGCGTATCGCGGCGGCATTGGAACTCTATGTAAACGGCAGCTTGAACATTTTTAACCACAGGACAAACGTTGACATTCATAATCGCCTTGTCTGCTTTGATATTAAGGAACTCGGTACGCAGCTTAAAAAAGTCGGTATGCTTATCGTCCAAGACCAAGTATGGAACAGAGTAACGGTAAACCGCAGCGAGGGCAAGGCGACGCGGTATTACATCGACGAATTTCATTTACTCTTGAAAGAGGAACAGACCGCAGCATACAGCGTCGAGATTTGGAAGCGTTTTAGGAAGTGGGGCGGTATTCCGACAGGTATCACGCAGAACGTCAAAGACCTTTTGACGAGCAGAGAAGTTTCAAACGTTTTTGAAAACAGCGATTTTGTCTATATGCTCAACCAAGCACAGGGCGACAGGGAAATCCTTGCAAAGCAGCTTAACATTTCGCAGCAGCAAATGACCTATGTAACCCATTCCGACGCGGGCGAGGGGCTTATTTTCTACGGCAACGTGATTTTGCCCTTTATTGACCGTTTCCCGCAGGATACGGAACTGTACCGCGTCATGACGACCAAACCCGGCGAGGTGTCGGCATGAGGATAGAAACGGACAAAATCTATTGCGGCGACAGCTTGCAGGTGCTTCAAACCTTGCCGGAAAACGCAGTTGATTGTTGCGTAACGTCCCCGCCCTACTATGCCTTGCGGGACTATGGCGCAGACGGGCAGATCGGACGGGAAGCAACGCCGGAAGAATATGTTTCCCGCATTACGGCGGTATTCCATGAGGTAAAGCGGGTGCTTACGCCGGAGGGGACTTGTTGGCTGAATATCGCGGACACTTATTGCGGCACAGGCAGCAAAGCCGACCACCAAGACCCCAAATATCCCAAAGGCAGGAACGGGCAGCAAGTGGCGTTCAACCACCGCGCCCCCGGCTGTAAGCCCAAAGATTTAATCGGTATTCCGTGGCTTGTAGCCCTTGCCTTGCGGGGCGACGGTTGGTATTTGCGCAGTTCTATCATTTGGCACAAAACAAACCCCATGCCAGAAAGCACGCGGGACAGGCCGACCCGCTGCTATGAATATGTGTTTCTGCTTACCAAGTCAAAGAAGTATTACTACAATTGGCAAGCAGTAGCCGAGCCGATAGCCCCCACAACGGCGGGGCGGCTGAAAAGCGGAGTTAGCAAAGGAAACAAGTATAACGTTACTGTTCCGGGGCAAAACCAGCCGCAGAAAATCAACCGCCCCCGCGAAAAGGGCGCATACGCCGACGAGTTGATTTGTCCCGTCCGCAGCCGTCGCAACGTTTGGCAGATCAACAATGTCGCGTATCATGGCGGGCATTTCGCAGCATACCCGCCCAAACTTGCGGAAACGTGCATTTTGGCGGGCTGTCCCGTGGGCGGGATTGTCCTTGATCCGTTTTTAGGCAGCGGCACCACCGCAGCGGCGGCAAAGCACCTTTCCCGCCGCTATATCGGCATTGAGTTAAACCCCGACTATTGCACCCTTGCAAAACAGCGGATTGGTGGTGATGAAGATTGAGCAAGGAATGGAAAGCCCCCGACAAGGTAACGCAGAAAATGACCCGCGACGGGGCGGTTGCGGAAAACCTCACGACGGGCGAAACAACGAGTATCAGCGAAAGGCCGCAGGAGGAAAACTATTCCCAAGCCCCTACCGCAGCGGCAGAAAAGGCTGTTGACCGTATCGGCGCAGAGGTTGAACGGCAAGCGGCAAAGGGCGCAGGGAAAAAAGCCCTTGACGCGGCGCAGCTAAAAACCCATACTTCCCGCTTGCAGTTTTCCGAAGCGGAACGGGCAACGCCGGAATTGCAGAAATCTATCCGTAAATCCGAGAAAGCGGCAGACCGTTTAGACGCAGCGCGGGCGGCTATCCCCAAGCAGACCAAAATCAAGAAAGAGCGCGTTTTTGACGAAGCGAAAGGCAAGGCAAAGACGCGCCTTTCCTTTGAAAAGACGGATAAGCCCCCAAACGGCAAGTTGCGGCATAACCCCTT
>JAZQHA010000256.1:0-3287 GCA_045540315.1 Acutalibacteraceae bacterium
GCATTACTGCATACATAGAAGAAATGAATAATACTCCTATGGGATCACTTCATGTAAGCACATGGAATGAGGATTTAAAGAAGCTCAAGTATTATCGCCATATACGAAATCAAATTTCCCACGAGCCGGGTTATACAGAAAAGAATTCTGTTACTGCTTCTGATGTCAAATGGATTGATGATTTTTACATTCGCATCATGCAGCAAAAAGATCCCTTGACGCTTTACCATAAGTCTGTAAAAAGGCGTTCCGTACAAAAAGCAGCAGCATCTCGCAAGACACCGGCGAGAGTTCCGTCGAAAAAATCTGCCAAAGCTCCGGCAAAAAGACCTGCCAAGAAAAAGTCGGGTATGCCAAAGGGTTGTGCCACGGCACTGGTTATTGTGGGCCTTTCGGCATTGATAGCAGGTGCGGTAGTGCTAATCTCACATTTGATTTAACTATATTTCGTTTGCGGATAAGGCTTTACCGATAGCATTTGCACTTGCTTTCTTGCTTTCGCTGTCGATGTGGCTGTAAATATTGGCAGTTGTTCCCATATCACTGTGACCGAGCCAGTCTTGAATCATTTTCATAGGTACGCCTTGTGCCAGAAGAAGTGAAGCACAGCTATGCCTTAAGTCATGAAAACGAATGATTCTCATATTATTTTCTTTTAAGAGTACTTTGAAGTGACCGGTTACATAATTCGGTCTTATCAGTTCGCCGAGGGCGTCTACACAAATATATTCTTCGTACTTTTTGTTGTAGGCACGGCGCATTACTTTCTTCATTTCTTCTTGCTTTGATTTTTCTTCAAGTAGCTTTGCTTCGACTTGAGGTATCAAGGGCAGGGTACGGTATGACGATTTGGTTTTCATAACGTCCATGCCTTGTACAGTGTTTTTGTCTTGCACAACCTTATGTTTTATGCTGATTGTTTTGCTTGTAAAATCAATGGCGCTCCATTTAAGACCTATGACTTCGCTTCGCCTAAGACCGTAAAAGGCTGTCAAGTAAATAACAATATGCAGAGGGTCGTTTTCTGTTTTGTCGAGTAAGTTTTTTAATTCCTCTGAGTTATAGTAGCTGCCTATGTATTGTTTTGACTTTGGTCTGTCGGCTTGCTCAACAGGGTTGCATAAAATTATGCGTCTTTTTACTGCCGATTTGAATGCAAGATGCAAAAGCGCATGATGCCTTTGGGCAGTTGTACCTTTAAGACCGTCGTTACGAATGGCGCAATAGTACTCGTTTATTTCGTCGCCGGTAAGCTCTTTGACTTTGATATTTCCGTACTTTTTGAAGAACGGAATCATTCTCGATTCTATCATCAGCTTGTAGCCTTTGTAGGTTGAGGCGGAAATGTTTGCTTTGTGTTGCTCAAGCCATTCTTGTAAATATTGGTTTATGGGCATATTCGCAATACGGTTTCGCTCTCTGTCTGCGTGTGTCATGAGCTCTGATTTGTATAAATCCTCGGTGTTGTATTGAGTTAAGAGTTCATTTAAACGGTGCTGGGCTTCTCGCTTATTGCCTTTGGTGACTTCAAGGTTGAGGCTTTTCCATTTCTCGTGGCGCTTGCCGTCGGTGTCATAAAGGTTGATGACTGCGTACCATTTTTTGTTCTTTTCGGTAATGTGTCCTGTTATTCTTTTCAATTTTTCACGCTCCTTTCTTGGTTGGTTTGTCCTTTGTTTTTTCTCGGGCAAGGCTCAAACTATCACAAGTGTTTTCGGAAGTCCAGCGATTATTAGTGACGTTTGGGGAAGGGGTTTGGTAGTTTTTTTCGTCTGTCAGGAACTCCACGAGGCATACCTTCGGAACGATTATTTTCTTTCCTTGCTTTATGCTTTTGATTTTGCCTTCTTTGATTAGGGCGTAAACTGAGTTTTTCCCTATCCTTAAGAGGCGGATTACTTCGGGTACTGTGAGTACATCTTTTTCGTTTTTAAACATGGAATAATAGTGTCTTTCTGTCATAATTCTCCTTTCTACCGTGGAAGCGTTAAAATTTTTGGCTTAACGTAGGCAAATTTTGGAATTTTTGCATGATTTTGGCGCTTTAGGCTATCCTACCCTCTAAAAAAGGGGTTTTAGGATAGCCTGATTAAAAGTGCGAATTTTGGCTTAACGGTGGGCATTGCCACCCGATGTGAACCGCAAAGGTGTCGTTTACGATACCGTTGCTTATTCCTGCAACCATTTTAGGACGCCCTCCGTTTAAGCCATATTTTCCTTTTGTGACGCAAATGACGCAAATGACGGTATTTTTGACAGCGGGGGATATTTTGTCCGCTATGCAAAATATCGTCATTACCGTCATTATCGTCATAGCCGGCTGTTATTGGTTTCATTGTGTTTTTACCAGTATCAATGTTCTTTGAGTGCCTGTCCTTTCTTTTGCATAAAGAATATTTAGTTGTTTGAGTTCGTTTTCGAACTTTTTGATTCTGCGTGATAAGACATTTCCTGAAATGTCAATTTCTAACTTATTTGCCAGCTCTGCTGCAGTGCCTTCGAAGGTTTCGTTTACTGTCATGTAGTTTACAAGTTTTTGCATCACCTCATCGTTTTTCATAATGTATTCTGACGGTGTGTCACCGCTTATGAATTCCCATTGGAATGTTTCTTTGTTGAATTTGAGTGTTAATATTTTCTCGTCTATATCTCTGCCTCGTACAAATAAATTAGCAGAGAGCGACGAGATTTCCGTCTTGTGAAGAACGTACGAACTATCGGCGGCACCTGTAAGTCCTGTGGAACCGCTTATCATCAAGTGAGGGTCTGCATTTTTTTGCTTGCGCAAGTGTTGGACTGCGATGATGGCGATGCCGGCTTTGTCTGCAATTTCTTTTATCGAACTGATGTCGCGGTAGTCGCTGGCGTAAAAGTTTGTGTCGCCGGAGGTTGTCCTGACTTTTTGAAGTGTGTCGATGACTATTAAGTTTGTGTCGGGGTGTGCATCGATGAATTGTATTATCTGTTTATCCAGTCCTTCGGAAAGTGTTTTTGACATTATAGCGAAGTGCAAGTTGTCGGGTGCGTCTTCGGTGAGTTCGGAAAGTCTTGTTTGTATTCTGTTGTAGCTGTCTTCTAGACAAAGATAGAGCACTGTGCCTTTGGATGTTTCGTAGTTCCAAAAGAGTTCGCCTTTGGAAACTTGTAGACAGAGATGGAGTAATAACCAAGATTTTCCAATTTTGGGTTGTCCGGCTAAGATGTGAAAGCCTTGGGGAATCAATCCTTTGACTATGAATTTAGCGGGCGGTAAGTTGAGATCGAGGAGCTGGGCTCCGCTTACGGTT
>JAZQHA010000257.1:0-14616 GCA_045540315.1 Acutalibacteraceae bacterium
TTTTTAATCCTTTATATAAATTTTCAAAACTTATTGCTTTGTCATAATAATTTTCTTTCATAATATTTTAAGCCTGAAATAAAAGTGCATAGCGGGACTAACTTTTTAAAAGTTACTCGCATCTTTTATTTTTTTCCCTCAAATGAGGCGGGACAATTCCTCCCTGTAAGTATTTCATTTTTCAATCTTTATTCTATTACTAATGGTCAGGCGCCACTAGTATCTGTAAGCAAACTTACAGTCCGGCACACATCCGTATGAGTTGTTCGCGTTGTTGTTGTTCGCATTGCCAGATGAGTTGACGTTCCTCTCGTTGTTGGCGTTATTCCAGTTAGGAGAGCGTAATAAAATATTATTCTTTTGTGCATATAGGAATTGACCCAAGATTTTTTAATGAATCTTCAACATTTATTACTAAACCAATCCAATATTCCATTGAATTGGGAGCAATCTTGTATGTATTATCATTATATACAAGGTCTAAAAGAGCATATAAAGCATCAATATGAGCGAGAGCATCTACTTGATAACGCGATATAAGTTGTATATTTTTCTTATTATATGTATAGGTAGCAAAGCTATATCGAATATTTTTTAAGATTTCTAATACTTCGTGTTTAATTTCATAAGATAATACGGGTTCTGGGAAATGATTTGTATTATTACACATATTGATTGTGTATTGGCACAAAATCTGTGCATCTTGGATATATTTTAAATTACTTTCTTTGCGTTCTCCTTTTCTCACGCTCATACTTTATCTATCTCCTTTTTTGTAGTCTATTTAGACGTCTACTGAAATACTGACGGCCGGCACACACCCGTACGAGGTGCTCGCGCCGCCGCTGAGCGCACCGCCAGACGAGTAGACGAGCCTCTCGTAGTGGGCGTAACTCCAGGCAGGAGAGCGTAACCACCAAGTTTGAGCAGCCGTGCCTCTATACTTAATGCGGTCAGTATTTTCTGCCCCATTATACAAATCATATACCGTACTGCCATCTTGATTGCCGCCATGGCTTCCAAATATCTCCATTTCAGAAGCTAAGCCAACTTTTGCAGTTACAGTATAAGTTTGCCCTGTTCCTCTGGTATATCCACCTAACTCTTGAGGGCATTCATATACATTATTACAAGCACAAAGCCACACTCTATCATCTAAAACTGCAATAAAATTACTATCTAGCCCGTTCAAAAAGCCAGGCTGCGTATAAGAGTACGCACGAGAAAATTTCGTAACAGGGGTCCGCTTTGTATTTGCAGGTGCATCGCTATTTAACCACCAGTATAGTGCAGACTCGGCGTAATTATTACTACCATAATTTACCCTGTCTCTATGATTCAACAAGCCTTGTCCTTCGTGCCCCAAATCAGTTGCACCCGTGATAGCTTCCATACCGACCGTGCCTGTTTCTAATGTCGCAGTTGCATCTTGTGACTCATAAGTCCAAAATGAACTGTTGTTCGCGCGCAATTGTCCTCCTGCCGGTATTGCAGTAGTAAGAGTAAAGTAACATTGGGTCGTATTCCATGTAAAAGTATAGGAACCCGCGGCAAGCCCATTCTCACACCACATTAGGGCTTGGGCAGGTTCAAATACCATATTCGCGGAGCCGAAGCAATCGTGCAATAGCAAAGTAATACGTTTATTTGTGCTGTCATAATCTACTACATCCCAAGTGAGGGTTTCGCCGCTCTTTGTGCAAGTGATTTGCTCACCTATCAAATCTGTTAAATCCATACCTGCGTTTAAAGCCGCCTTAATATCGGGAGCGGTTTGTATAGTGGAGAAATCGCTATAGGTTAGGGTTACGGCTATATCGGTATTTGTAACTACCCCGCGTGCGGTTGTAGGATTAAAGTGGTGGTCAAGCGTATCGCTTACACTCACGTAATATTGGAAGCCACTCGGCAAGGAGAATGAAACCGGTTGACCTTCGTATGCGGCGGTAGCATATATTTCGCCGCTTGCATTGTCCGCGCGCACAGTTACAGTTTGGCCTGTTACGGTTACGTTGTCTTGTGTGAGGACGGTGACGGTTAGGGTTTGGGTTATTCCTAGCATCGCTTTGATGGAGGCTTTAGCATTGTCGGTATAGGTGCCGACTGCATTGGAAGATGCGGATTGAGTGGTATCACCGGCTGCCTTAGCAAGACCATAGAAGACAGCAGTATGTTGATTATATGGTACAATCGAATTGTATGAATGTGTCCCTGCTTTGATTTCTGTGTCATTAGGTTTAACAGTATATATTTGTCCCAAACTATCTACGCTAATCCCAAAACCAACGCGTGGCTTGACTACGCCAAGAGCGTTATTGCTTGCTATTGGCACATTCGCTACACCATCCTGTAAAACACTTACTCCATTAACCTGTACATCTTTAATCGTCTCTTCTCCCAACTTACACTGTACTGCATTTGCGCCACTAACTGTTTCACCATCGTCCTGCAAAACAATAGCTCCATCTGCAGCAATAGCGGTTGTGACTTTATAAAGTTTGCCATTAGCAGTAAATATGTCACCAACTGCGTAGGCTTGCGATGCAACCAGGTCATTTTCGGCAGGTGCAATTAGATCAGAAATACCGAGCATTTGCTGAATGGCGCCTTTGGCTTCGGGAGTGTAGGTGCCGACAGGTTCGGTTGAGGATGCTTCATCGTGACCTGCGACTTTGGCTAAACCATAAAAAGTAGCGGAGTGTTCTTGAGCAGGAACTATAGGACGATATATCTGAGTAGCTGCTTTTATCTCATTTTCATTTGCTCCAAAAATACGGAGATTGCCAGCGCTAATCATATCAACGCCATATGTATTCCATACTTTTGATACACCAGCTACACCGCTTGTCGCTATCGGTATATCCGCAACCCCATTCGCCGCCGCACTCGTCCCATTTATTCTCACATCCTTAACCGCCCCGTCTGCCGCGTTCCACAACTCCATATTACTGGGCGCACTATATACCCCATATTCTACAGTTTCATTTACCTCGCCACTTTCCAGCGGAACAGCCAAACTAATTGAAACAGCGTCGCAACTCATAGGAATTGTAAAAAGTGCATCACCAGTGTTATATACAAACTGGTCATAAGAGCCACCAGATTGTGTTATCTCATACTCTATTTCAATCTTAACTTTCTTATTTGGAGAACTAAAGTGCAAAAAATATGTGCCGCCAGGTACAAGTTTTACTCTACTCCATTGCTCATCTGTTACTTCATGACTTATGTGGTGCATCGTCCAACGAGCATAAGCCGCAGTTGATGTTCCATTTACCACACACCTATTGCTATCAACCCAATAAAAACTGACACCATCAACAGTTCCATTGGTATAGTTTTTATATTTTAATAATTCTACACAATTATACTTTGTAAGTGTGTCATTAATAGTATCCGTTTCATCCCACAAGTCATTCAATTCTGCATCCATCTGGTCAATGCTGACAGCATCGATATTGGTGCGTGCCTGGTCCTTCTCTGCTTCGGTCAAGTCTTGGCTAGAATGCCTCAAGACATCAGCAGTAGCTTTAGGAATTTCTTCGGCGGTTTCTGCAATTCTATCGCGTAAATCTTTATATAAAATCTTGCCGCCCGCAAGATTTAAAAGTTTTTCATCGTTCATAGGTCACCACCTCATTAGGCAAAGATGTAGACCTCAATATACTCACGATTAAGTGCTATCTCGGTCAGCGGTTGCCCCTTGAGAACCGTATTACAGTAGAGCTTACCTTCATCTGCATTTGCTCCGGTGATGCTTGCCAAGCAGGTGCCAATGACATTTTCACCGAAATCGGTAACTTCGGGGAAACGTAGTACAACATGCTTGCCAGCAGCATACGCATTCATGATGGTTTCGGTGGTTTCGGTAGAAGTGTATCTGCCCTCACCGTGTGTAAGGTCTTCGAAAGTCATTTCAATAATCATATCTTCTTCATCCTCCTCATAGGATGTAATTATTTCTTCTACTTCTTCTAAAGTAGCAACTTGCACACCGAATCTCTCCCACGCGCCGTTTGCATAAAGCCACTCTGTATAAGCATTCGATGCAGCCGAATCTTCATTTGGCACCAAGTAAAAAGTGCGCGAATCGGGGTTCTGAATTGTTGGCACACGAGTTGTACTATCATATTCTCCTTGCGCACAAATATGTAAATCAATTGAAGCACCATTTGTAACTTGGAAGGTGCTAATTGTATTATCATCAAAAGTAATTGTATATGTATCTACTAAACCACTGGTATTCGTCTTTTCTACGGACTGAATTCCAACGCCTTGCGCGCCACGAATCGAACTGGTTGTAATAGAAGTTCTATCTGTAAATGTTATGGTAAGGGTATAATCATTATTTAACTCTACCGATGATATACCCCTACCTGGATTGCCCGAAATGCCGATAATGTTTGTATAATTGCCGGTATTCGGGTCTTTATATTTCATCGGAGATGAATAGAGTTGAATTGACATTGATATTCATCCTCCATTTTGGTTGTTATTTTATATTTAGGTTGCGGTGATGATGTAGAGTTGTCTGAGCATGATGTTCTCCTTTCTGTTAATCGAGCGCGTAAATGGTATATACCCATCTACCCGGCTGTAATGCATGAAATGCTACAATTTGGACTTCGTTATCCGATAAAGCACGGATACCTCTATCGGGACGGCTTCCTGCTGTATTTGGCAAAGAAGTATCTGTTTCGGCAGCAAAATAGGCGTAAACAAAAGAGGGATATGTATTGGAAGTTTGGGTATCAGCAAAACTGACTTGATTGCCGCCGTTATAGCTGTAGCTTTGCTGCGTATCAAGTGAAAGTGCTTCGTGCGTTAGCGCAAAAATCAAAAGCGAACGATACCTCGAAGCGGTTTCGTCTATGTTTTCACGATTTTCGTTTACGCGCTGTGCCACCAGAACGATTTTTCGTGTCCCAAGATTGTGGACAATATTGTGAATTGTTGAACCAGTGGATGTAAATTCGCCACTTACTGACCTTGGTTTTCCGCTTGCCATTTGTGCCATTAACCCCCTTCTAATACTCATCAAGTCCATCTGACCGCCACCCCCAGCCCGTCTTTGATGTTCAACTCATACGTCGTATTCGCGTCCAGCGCAGTCGGGTCAAACCCATTCGCCCACTTGACAGTAACCCCTGTCGGCGGGGTGATGGTAAGCACGGTCGGCGTACTGCCGCTCTCAAACACCACGTCCACGATGCCAGAAGCGGGGAGCGCGATGTCCAGCGTTAAAACCTCGCCGCACACATACTGGATGCCCGAAAGCGCGGTGATGGTCGGGGTCGTGCCGGAGACGGAGACGGGCGCGTTGAGCATTTCGGAGATTTTGCTCTTGGCGTTCTCTGTGTAACTTCCTACCGCGTTGCTGCTTGCGCTTTGCGTGGTGTCGCCTGCGGCTTTGGCAAGGCCGTAGAAAGCGGATGCGTCTTGCAACGGAGGAGTTAGCGGTTTTGCTTCTCCCCAACTCGCTTTTATATCATTCAACACGGCTGGACGTAGCATTAGCTTGTTGTTTCGTATTTGTATACCGGTTTGATTGGAAGTGTCAATTATAACAACACCTGAGGTTGACCCGCTTGCCATGGGAATATTCGCCACTCCGTCCGTGACAACGCTCTGCCCGTTGACCTGCACATCCTGTATTCCACCCGCTGTCGCATTATCAATATACAGCTTTGTATCAGCTATATATCCATCAATACTTACCGTACCTACATCAGAAGTAAATACATTCACACCAGCCAAACTTGTAACATAATGCTTCTGTATTACATAAGTTTCTCTATCTGCTTCCGCCAATTCATATACTACAAGCGCGCCTGTAGTTGGAGTAGTACCTGATGCATATTCATCTCTATCACTTATCCATACGCCGGGTAATGTTTCACCATTATAAGACCTAATACACTTATGAGTTTTTGTAAGCACTGTATTGCCATCTGTATCTATAGTAAAAACGCCACCAAAGAAAGCCTTTTTTTCAACTGTTATAAGGTGGAGGTTTTCATCCATTGACATGCTTTCGCCATATACATCTTGGGCTTCTTCTGGAATATTAAAATACCAACTATCAGTTTCAATAAGTGTTAGATTACTAATGGTAAATTGAACATTCTGCACATCGTTTCTAAAGCTTATTGGGCTAAATGAAAATACATCGCCGCTATAAAGCTGTTGCGTATTTGTATTAAAATCAATAATATAATGCCCATTATTTTCATTAATTTTGGTAGCTATACTACTAGTTCCACTGGTAGGCATTGTATTTCCAATATATACGCGTGGTCGATTTGTTTCCGTAGTCCCACTTATTTCAAGATTGAATTCAAGTCTATAATGCTTATCAGCAACTAATTCGGCTCTTGAAATACGATATGCTTCAAGTGACTGGAAAGGAGAAAGAGCAACAAATTTTGCCGCGGTTGCACCAATACCACCGGTAAAGGGGTCTGTGCTTAATGCGGTATGATTTTCGCCATTTCCACGCCAAAGATAAACCTCTTGATACCCTGTAATTGTGCGGATATTAGAGGCAGACGGTGTTCCGCTACCTGCTTGTGTTGGTTTAAGTTCAATTGTACAAGCGGCTGGACGTCCCTCTACACCATCGGTGAATGTATTGTTTGAAGTAGTTGCATGAATTGCTGGCGCGTAGTCGATTGCTGCGAGTTCTTCTTTGGTCGCAGAACCAAGCATATTGTTTATTGCGGCCTTAGCTTCATCTGTATAGATACCAACAAAATTAGAACTTTGACTTTGTGTTGTATCACCTGCGGCTTTGGCTAAGCCATAGAAGGTAGATTGGTCTTGTTTTTCGGGGACGATTGGCATATACGAATTTGTGCCTGCTTTTATCGCCGATGCGCCAGCACAATCTATGACGAGTGAATCAGTCACCATTTTAAGCCCTGAATCAGACGAAGCTTTTGTTTTAATAACGCCGATGGTCGAAGTGGATGCTAATGGCACATTTGCCACTCCATCCTGCACGACCGAAGTTCCATTTACTTGCACATCCTGTACCGGAACATCAATGGCCGCGATTGCCTCGTTCATTTCCTGTACAGTTGGCACTTCCCGTACTACACCCTGGTTCGTTGGTATCCACAATTTATTTGTATTTTGCGTTGGCTGGTTAGCTTGAACTAACACAGTATATTCATCACCATCTTCACCATTAGTCACAGTAAAGGTAGTAGTAGTATCATTAGTATAGGTAATAGTATAGGTATCAACCAAGCCGCTCGTGCTGGTTTTTTGAATCCCCGCTATACTAACCCCTTCAATACCACTCGCACCAGACATATCAACTACAAAAGTATAAGCTTCATTGCCCTTTACATAAATTTTAGCATTGTCTGGGTCTTCTACGGTAGAAGTAATCATAACAAAATCGCCAATTTTAATATTACTATTATTATAATCAGCGTTCATTTCAGCAACAGAAGCATAAGTCTTTACTATATGAAAAGAATCGCCTTGCGGCAAGCCTAAAGTCAAAACGCCAGTTTCAGCATCATAAGAAGCAGTTGCACTTGCGCCCGCAGGTAAAGTCTGCGCTTCGGTAGTCAAACCAGTAAGTTGCCCCGCATATTCTTGTGCCTGTGCAGCACTGGCGGCCGCACTTGTCGCGGCAGCTTGTGCTTCATTTCTAGATGTATTCGCGGCTGCTTCGCTTTGTGCGGCGGCATTTTTACTAGCGGTGGCAGACACAGCACTTCGTTCTGCTGTTAGTGAATTCATATACGCTTCTCCAGCTTTTGAGCTTGCCGTATTCGCACTAATGCTTGCGTTGCTCTCACTTTCTGCCGCATTTGTTGCCGCGGTTTGTGCCTGCTCTTTGCTTATATTAGCTTCATTAGCAGACCGCGCACTTGCTTCTGCCGATTGTCTCGCCGCAATCGCGCTTTGTGAAGCATCGTCTGCTGACATCTGCGCACTATTCTTCGCAGTAGTCGCATCGGCAGCACTTCCAGCCGCATTTGTGGCACTATCTTCTGCCGCATCTGCACTCCCTTCTGCTGCGTTGGCCGCATTTTCAGCCCTAATAGCGCTTTGCTCTGCTTCCTGTGCCTTGTTACCAGCAATTGTCGCACTTTGAGCAGCGGCAGTAGCACTAGCTAGCGCATCATTCTTAGAAGCCGCCGCGCTATTCGCACTTGCCGCCGCTTCGGTGGCTGATTGCGCCGCATTTTCTGCTTGTTCTGCCGCGCTTCTAGCACTAGCATCCGCTTCATCCGCACTTGTGGCGGCTTCAGCAGCCTTATTTTGCGCCTCTATTTTCGCATTAGAAGCTTCAGTAATTGCTGCTGTAATAATATCTAATTGTTCTGGTGTAAGCTCTCCTTGCGCGGCGTCGGGTGAAATTAATAAATCATCCCCCGTCTCTCGTATTTCGCACTCCGGTAAGCTATAACCAGCATAATATGAATCTATTTCTTCCCCGTTAATAAGCTCTTCATCGGCATATATTGGGTTTTTATAAAATTTAATATCCCATACATAATGTCCAGGAACTAAATTAACGGTCTCATTATGATTAAATTCAACCTTTAATTGCGCCCCATCAACCGCAATTCTTTTTTGAAATGCCTTAGTACGAGTAAGTCTATCAAAAATAGTGAAAACGGCGACATCTGAAGCAGATGCCGCCGCGATTGCGGGAATAGTAAAAGAGCCAGTGTCTCCACGGGGAATGATTAGTTTCCGCTGTAATAATCTAATCATTCTTTTCACCTACTTTAATAATTGTTTCGGCGGGAATACCTTTTATATGTATAATCCTCTTCATCGTCCTCTTCATCATCAATTGAATTATAATTTGAATAGTTGCCTTCTCCACGACGACGGAATTGAGAATCTTTTTCGTTTAATTCACGAATTTTCTTTGCATATTTTTTCTTTAATGGTTCTTGTTGCTGTAATACATAATTCATATCATACCCAGTGCTTTCAAGGTTCATCATCTTATCTTCGGCTTCACTAATTTCTTTCTCGACATGCTCTATAAGATAATCGAGTTTTTTAGCAGCCTCTCTCTCATTCATTTGTTCTAATTTTTGCGCCATCTGGGATAAATATTTTTTTGTATCCTGCTCATAATCTAGCCATTTCTTAAAGCCATCTTTAATAGACTGCCTTTTAGTGCTTGCATCTACATCATAGCGAGTATGGGTATACCAACCAGTAGGAATAACATTATTGGCATAATTTTTCATTCCATTATTATTATTCATCATAGAATTATTGCCATTATTATTCCCCATATTAGTAAGGCCGCCATTATTCATATAGGCGGGTTGCACTAGTTGGTTATATTCTTTCATATACATATCTTTCGCTTTGCGATAAGTAAGCAATTCACAAAGCATCTGATATTCATGACATTTTTGATAGCCAGGTAGATTCAAAAAAGCGTAGTAATCTGCAAGCTGTTCGTGCATTTCTACGCCTTGCTTCATTCTATTTATTAACTCAGAATAGAGGCTTTGTAACTCTTGATTGTTTGCCATTACATATTTCCTCCATTAAACTAATTTTGTAACAATTATATTAATATGTGCGTCAGTCACTTCTTCCGTGCTCGCATTAATGACACCAATTGTTACAGCAGAAGAAGTCCAATTGCAAGGACAATCGCTTTCTTCTACAACCACTAAAGCTTTAAAAGAGCCAGTAGATTCGCCTGCCGCAGCAACAGCAGAAGTGCTAATTGCTTGAGGAAGTGGTACGCCATTACGGGTTAATTGAATAGAATAATCGCCCGCGGCCGCAAGTGTTCCAAAGCCATCTACTTCAACGGAATAAATGCCTCTTTTAGTTAAGGCAACGCCGCCAGCTCCGGCGGGGATAGCGGTATTACCTTTAAGAAAAACTACATTGTTTAAAGGATATGTGCCACCAGCGGCTACAGTCAATCCATCACTATATACTTGAATCATTTCTTTTCCTCCATAAAAAAGAAAGGTGGCACACCTATCGTGTGCCACCTATATTAAACTAGACACACTAAATGTGTTCGGTGTTTAATTACATCCCCATACCGCAACCGTTGTTGCAAAAAGGATTGTTACCCGCGTTATAAGTCCAGCCATTTGGATAACGCACTACGCCAGCAAGCTGACTTTGTAGCTGTAGTGCCTGCACTTGGTCACGAAGGTCCTGAATAGTGTTACCGGTCATCATGTCGATAATACGCTGGGTTTGTGCAGTTGTATTGGCATTGATAGCGGCAGTATTCATAGCATTGTCATAGCGTGCCTGCGCGATTGCAGCATTTACGCCATTAAAGCCTTCGCATAGGGCTTGCTTAGTAGAACAACAACAGTCATTCTGATTAGCTAGTAGTTGCATTTGATTGGTGCGAACATCACCGATTTGGGCAGTAAGTGCGGCCTGAATGTCTTTTTCAACATTAATGTTATCATATTTGGCCTGATTAGTTGCGGCAACCGCCTGTGCGGCACCGGCAGTAATAGCGCCCATAATGTCGCGATTTTGTGACTGTAGGTCATTAAAATTGAAACCATTCTGTACAAAATCTTGTGTTGCATACTGAGGACGATAGCCACCGCCGCCAAAACCACCATTGAAGCCGCCGCCCATAAGCGCAAGGATAGCAAAGAGCCAAATCATGCCACCCCAGCCGCCACCGAGATTACCATTGTTGTTGCCTGTTAGGAGAGCAACATCAGAAGCAGTTAGTCCATTACTTTCATTCATAAGTAATTACCTCGCCTATTTATATATTTATAAAATGAAGTTGCCTTCATTTTAATGCATTAAGAACTGTTTCAGGATTAACATTCATTTGCTTTGCTAAATTATAAAAAGCAGTTTGAGGATTTCCGCCATTTTGTTGAATAAAACTAATAGCATTTGCTAATTGTGGATTAGACATCATAAATTGATTTAAAGCCAACTGTGGATTTGTGGCGTATTGCATTTGTTGCATAACGCCTTTAATTTGTTGTATCCAAGCCGGGTTCATTATTGGATTGTTGTTGTTGTTTCTTAGATTGTCTATTATTGGATTGCTGTTTACCATTACTCAATAATTCCTCCAAATGTTTAACTCGTTGCTCAAGACTATTTACATCTATCTGTGGAGCGTTTTTGTGCGGTGTAACATCATATGGGATTTTAACACTTTTATATCCCGCACCGTCGGTTCGGACTAACCAGATGATAGGCGCGGTTTGGTCGGCCAATAGAATACTACTATTTGGCCCCATTGGAAAGGCATCAACCCCATTTTCTCCGCTAACTTGAATAATTTCATATTGAGGATATAAATTCATTCTCATATTGGGGTTCCAATTATTAGAATTCATATGATTTACAGAAAGATTGTCGTTCCATAAATTATTCATTTTATCCTTTTTCCTCCCTATTTTTTATGTAAAAACACCAGCTATATTTACTAGCATTTTGAAAATATTATTTAGCTGATATAAACCATTTTGTATTACGAGATTTTACAATTACAACAGAATAATGCCGACCTGTTCGTATATCAATAACATCATATAAAGTTATCATGACTGCACCTCCCAGCTATATGTAGGTGTGCCGTTTGATACGATACACTTGAGAACGTAGGTGCCATTTTGACTAGGTGCGGCAGGCAGTGGACTCGGCGTAAGCGTCATCTGACCGTTCGCCTGATGGATCATGTAATCGCCATCGGAAGCGGCAAGATCTGGAAGATGCTGAAGCTTATCGCGAAGGTTAGACATATATTTTGTGCTATGACCAACTGGAATTGCAACTGGGCGCGAATCTACGAATCGTTCAGTGCCGAAATCATCGACCGTCTGCACTTCAGGATAAGGCGCGGCCTGCTCGGTTGTAGGGGTGGCAAGTTCATAGACTAGCATTACACCGGACATCGCGACTTTGAAGGCAGCGGCGTCGGTGTAAGAAGTGTCTTTCACACAGAGATTTAGAGAGCCAATTGAATAGGTGTTGCCACAAGAAATACTCTTGTCCGGAAATCCACTCCAACCAGAATAGACTTTCCCAAAAGTCGTATCATAATTGCCGCATACACATGGACCGCCCTTGCTATCACCATAATACTTAGCATCTGCAATATTAGAATAAAACAAAGCCAATGAAGAATTGTAACTCCACGACAATGTGCCCAAATCGATAATGTCATACCGCCTTGTCACCGTTCCATCAGCTTCATACGTATCGCCGTCATAGTAGATATGATTGTTCGCATCCAGCTTTGGAACGCCGCGAAGGGTAAGATTCTCTTGCAACGCACGGGTATGCTTTGAATACGGCTCATACTCTCCGTTGCGGTAGCCGGTCCATGAGAGGTTAAGGCAAATATCATGCTTGTAGGTTCCACCGTAAGATTGGGTGATATAGAAACGAATGTAATGGGCATTCTGCGGCATCGTAAATGTGCGATTCGTAATACCTATGCAATATCCAGATGTTAACCAACTTGCAGAGTTGTCTAATGTCGGCGGGTTTACAATATTTCCGTTCTCATCAAAGAACATTGTCCACGCCGCGCCATTAGATGTGCTGAAGTAATAGGTAGCGCCCGGAATTACAGGAATGAGGTTCTTCGAACGAATCTGATCAGTCCTCGAAATGTCCGCGCCGCTCGATGTGCCAAACGTTCCTAATTCCCATTCTTCGTCCCACTGATTGAAGCCAACAGTCTCGTGCTGAGTTGCCTGAACACTCATCAGCTCGCCTTCGTTGTAGGCATAGTTATACAGCGGGAACATTGACCTGAACCATGCTAAACCAGCACCAGAATTAGCGGTATCGAGAGAAAGAACATAATCTGCAATCGTCGCGCCAAACATTTTCGTCAAATCGAAAATCTGAGGCTTGAACACCAGATTGTCGCAAACAGTACCACTTTGGATTCTGTGCTGGGCAATGGTTGATTGTTGAGTTCCGCTTACCCTATAAACTTTTCCCTTACCTATATCGTAAGTGCCGATACCGTAACCATCAGCCAAAAAATAGGAAGCTGTAGACCCCCCACTTGGACAGCCGGTGATTAGTATCACATGTCCAGTGGGTATAGGTGAAGCCGGATAGGCATTAAATAACACGTTTCCGGTTGCGGTACCATCGAAAACTACAGATCCATCAGCATTTGCAGTGATGGTCACACCATTTTGAGTAGTCGAACTCGCTGCTACCTGTACGAGCTGATTCCACACAACCGTTCCGCCGACAATCTTCTCAAGCTTGCGATTGCCGACATCGAGTGAGCCACCAGTTTTGCGATAAACATAGGGCACGCCGTCTTCTGTAAATTTAGAGGAAAGCAATTGTTCAGCACTACCAGAAGTTAGCTCTTCATAATAGCCATCAACATTAGCTTTTGTATTTAATTGCTCTCCAACTGCCTTTGCTTCTGCAGCATCGCCCTCTTGTGTTAAGGTTGTATCTAAAGAAACTAAATTGTTATCAATCGTTTCTATTCCTTCTTCTATATGATTCATTAAAACAGCGGTAATCGTGTCACCGCTTTCCCAGGTATTTTTTACGTATGTCGCCATAAATACCTCCATAGTTCTGATTCTTTTTTCATTCTAATAGTATGATTATTATCTATTTTTAACTTCTTTTTATTTTATTTTTTTTATTACATAAATATTTGACTTTTTTCAAATTTTATGATATAATTATTATGTTGAAAGGGGAAAGGAACCCAATCAACGAAATACAAATTGCGGGTAGGGAACCGCAAGGAGACTTTATTATGGCTATTAAGATTTATTCAGACAAAACTAATAAGTATTATGACACAGTTCAGGCGGCCGAGGATGCTGAATTTAAGCTAAAGGAACAGGAGAATCGTGACAAGATTCTTGCTGAGCGTAAGGCGGCCGAACTAAAGGAAAAGAAGGAGCAGGAAGCCGCTGAGCGTAAGGCCGCGGCCGACAAGGTTGAAACCGCACGTAAGGTGATGGTTGAAGCTCAGAGGAAGTATCGTGATGAACTTGAAGCTTTTATTAAAAAGTATAAGACTTATCACTATTCTTCTAATAAGGTTGAAGACATTCCTATCCTTTTTGACTTATTCGATTGGCTATAATAATTAGGCGGTATATCCGCCTATATGCACCATTGATGAAGTTGGCATCATTGCTGTTTTCCAAGCAGCCTTCGCCCGTTCAAGTCGGGTATGGTGCTCGCGCCATTTCTTCAAATCTGTATGGTGCAGAAACAGATTTGACGTTGGGGCTATGGAGCAAAACGCTAGAAGAAATTGCCACCGTGGTTTGCGATAATAACCGCCAAGAGCTATCTTACCTTGTAGGTCATTTCCGGAGTGACATAAGATTCTTCTCTATCTACTATGCCGATAGTAGGAAGGTATAGGCGTGTATTACAGCGCGAAATGAATCGTGGAGAATACGGCATTGATAATCCGCTCGGTTTGCCTTCGAGATAGGCAACGCGTGCTTGACCCGCGAATCAAGAACGCAGCCGTTTATAATTTGAGTAGAACTGACAATCCTATAAAAATTATAAACGGTTTTATTTGACTTTTGATAGAAATTATAATATAATATTATTTAGAAAAAGACAAAAAATTATGTAGAGATAATACACAAT
>JAZQHA010000258.1:0-5166 GCA_045540315.1 Acutalibacteraceae bacterium
TTATCTTTGTTCAACGATTTGGTGAAACCTATCTTTGGTCAGATATATTCATTGACGATGAAGAACCAAAACCTCACCAAGCAGCGCGACATGCTGTTACCCCGTCTGATGAGCGGTAAGCTGGAAGTATAATCCTATGGAGACGCAACATGTACAATTTTTGCACATGTTGAACGCGATTCGAGATTATGAGCGAAGTGTATTTTCACAAATCATTGCGGCACAAAAACATCAACTATAGTCGGGGACAATTTTTTGTGACGATGCAGGTTGATCATAACGCCTCCCTACTGGGGGTGATAGTAGGAGGGAAAAGCATCTTGAATGAGCTGGGTAAAAGCGTGCAAGCGGAACTGGAACGGTTGCCGAAGAAGTATCCTGAATTAGCATTGGGCGAGTATGTCATCATGCCCAACCACGTCCATCTAATCGTTACTATAAAGCCGCAGCCTGCCAATAAGGAACAGCATCTGGGTTATTTGATGGGGCGATTTAAGGGCGCAACATCGTATATATACGGTCAATTAAAGCGAACCGGAAAAGTGGCGGATATAGGCAAGCATTTATGGCAAAACGATTATTGGGAAAATTTGATTTCCAGCGAAGACGAGTATCGGAACTATGAACAGTATATACGCAATAACCCGCAGCGGTGGACGCAGGACAGATGGGGAGCGGTTACGCAGTATATGTTGGGGGACGCCGCGCTTTTGAATATGCCCAAGCGGGCATTTGTGGCATCGCAGGTGTATGATTCGCAATGTTTTGCCCCTCGTCGCATAGAAACATCGGGGCGCGGGACTTCAGTCCCGCTTCCTTCTGCGGCTGTTTTGATTTCAACATTTACGAGCCCACAAGAGCGGGAGATTCTGCGCCGGGCGATGCTGAAGAAGAAACGCATTATTCATGTTTGCCCGCAGGGGATTCCATCGTGGGGTGCATTATCACCGGAGCAACAGCTTGCCCTGGAGGAAAAGAGGCTTTTGTTTATTTCCCCTCAGCCAAATGGCTCCGTCCTGAATAAAAAAGTGGCCGCGTGGTGCAACGAATATGTGTTGCGGCAAGCTCAAGAAATATGGGTAGGTGATATTTCGCCTAACGGGATGCTGGACGTGCTGATGAAAGGATTAAGACAGGAAAAAGAGGGAGGGACTGAAGTCCCTCGCCCCGAGTAAAATTTCGATATAAATTACCATGGCAAAATACATCACAGAGGATGACATAGAGCAAGCCGTCATGGAGCGGCTTGGTCAGCCGGAATTCAACTACACACGGATATACTGCGACCCGGATCCCGGCAAGCGTGAGGATCTGAATGACGGCACCGGGCGAGCATCCAAGAAAGAATGTGTTTTGCCGGAGGTTCTGAAGGCTTCCCTGGTGCGCATCAATCCGCACATCCCGGAAAACATCATCGAGGAAGAGGTGCAGACACTGCGCCGGGACTACACCGGCACCGACATGGTAGCCACCAACTATGAACTATACAACAAAATCCGGAATGGTATCAAGGTGACGCTGCGCCGCAACGGCAAGGAGGATTTTGATTTTGTGCAGCTGGTGGATTTTAATAATCCGCAGAATAATACCTTTACTGCCGTATCGCAGATGTGGATACAGGGCAAGGTGTACCCCCGCCGGCCTGACGTGCTCATCTTCGTGAACGGCTTGCCGATGGTGTTTATTGAGCTGAAAAACAGCGTGGTGAAGGTGGAGGAGGCTTACAACAGCAATCTGCAAAACTACCGCAGGGATATCCCCAATCTCTTCGCCTTTAATCAGATTTGTGTGCTTTCCAATGGACTGGAAACCAAGCTGGGGGCATTCAACGCCGGCTATGACTACTTCTTTGAGTGGTTGAAAGTAGACAGCGAAAAGGAAAAACCGAAGCGCGGCGAAATCCGGGAGGCCGGGCTTTCCATCACCCGTTTTATTGACGGTCTGCTGCGGAAAGAGCGCCTGATTGATTATATCGAAAACTTCATCCTCTTTGAGAGCCAGAAGTACAAGATCATAGCCAAGAATCACCAGTATCTGGGCGTGAACAATCTGATGGATGCCGTGGCTCGCCGCGAGGAGCTGAAGGGCAAGCTGGGTGTGTTCTGGCACACGCAGGGCAGCGGCAAGTCCTATTCCATGGTGATGTTTGCCCGCAAGGTAAAGCGCAAGATGGAAGGCAACTTCACCTTCCTGATTATCACCGACCGCGAAGACCTGGACACCCAGATTCACAAGAACTTCCTGCGCACGGAGGTCATTGGTAACCATGATGAATGCCAGCCCAAGGACGGCAAGCAGCTGCGTGAATATCTCACCAAGAACAAGGAATTTATCTTCACTCTGATTCACAAGTTCCGCTACGATAAGACGAAGAAATACCCCATCCTAACAACCCGGGATGATATCTTTGTGCTGGTGGATGAAGCGCACCGTACCCAGTACAAAGACCTTGCGGAGAATATGCGTGCGGCGCTACCGAATGCCAACTTTGTGGCCTTTACGGGCACACCTCTGCTGGGCTCTAAGCGTCTGACGAATCAATGGTTTGGCAACTACGTTTCAGAATACAACTTTGCCCAGTCTGTGGAAGATGGCTCTACCGTGCCGCTGTTCTACAGCCGCCGTGTACCGGGGGCGTGGTTGAAAAATGATTTCCTGGATGATGATGTACTGGATATCATCGAGCAGGAAAACCTCAATGAGGATGAGGCCAGGCTGCTGGAAAATTCCTCTTCCCGGATTCTGGAAGTCATCAAGCGCGAAGACCGCCTTGATAAAATAGCCCGCGACATTGCGCGTCATTTTCCCCGCCGTGGATTCCTTGGCAAGGGTATGGTGGTATCGGTGGATAAATACACCGCCGTGAACATGTACAACAAGGTGCAGCATTACTGGGCAGAAGAAAAGAAAGCCATCATGGCAGAGCGCAATGCCGCCAAGACAAAAGAAGAGAGAGACAAGTTCTCTACGATTCTTGACTACATGAACAACGTGGAGATGGCGGTGGTCATCTCCAAGGAAGAAGGAGAGGTCGAAAAATTTGCTGCCAAGGGGCTGGATATTACCATGCATCGCGCAAAGATGGAGGAAATCACAGCGGACGGCAAGGACATTGAGGACAGATACAAAGATCCCCACGACAAGCTGCATCTGGTGTTTGTTTGTGCCATGTGGCTCACCGGCTTTGACGTGAAGAACCTTTCCACGCTGTATCTGGACAAGCCGATGAAGTCGCACACGCTCATGCAGGCCATAGCCCGGGCGAACCGTGTATACCCGGGCAAACCCTGTGGCATTATTGTGGACTATGTGAATGTGTTTATGCACATGAAGCGAGCCTTGGCTGATTATGCTGTGCCCGATGATGATACCATGATGCCCGCCAAGGATGTGGACGCGCTCATCGGGTATCTGGATGAATGCATTGGCGAGGGGGATGCTTTCTTAAAGTCGATAGGCATATCGCTGGATGCCATTATAGGCGAAAGCGGCACGCTTGAGCAGCTGGATGCCTTACGCCGGGCATACGATATCATCGTGTCGAACGATAACTACAAGGAGAAGTTCAAGGTTATCACCAATGCGATGAACAACCTGCATGATGCTTCCAAGCCTGAAATATTTGAGCGGCATTGGGAGAACAGCAAATATCTTCCGTTGGCTTACCTGCACGGGCTGATGGTGAATCGTATAGACGACGAGAAAATCCGCCGGGCAAAGCAGCGCATGGCAACGGTGCTAGATTACAGCGTGACCTCTGATAAGGCTGAAGATCAACTGAAGTGCGGTATACATGGCACCAAGGTTATCGACCTTTCCAAGATTGATGCAGAGGAACTGCGCAAGGAGATTAAGCGGGCAGAGTATAAGGCCATCGAAATCGATAATCTCAAGGCATTTCTCGAAAAAACATTGCAGGACATGCTTTCCCGCAACTGTACCCGTGATTCGTTCTCAAATCGGTTCAGGAATATCATTGACCGCTACAATGCCGGTGCTTCCGAAAATGAGGACTACTACGAGCAGCTGATTAAGCTCCTGGAGGACTTGCAGAAAGAACAGCAACGAGCCAATACAGAGGAGCTTACAGAAGAGGAACTGGAGCTGTATGATCTGCTGACACGCGGACGTACACTCACCAAGGCGGAAGAACAGAAGGTAAAGCTGGCCGATAAGAACCTGTATAAGAAACTGACCGAGCATCGCGACAAGCTGCTGGTAGTAGACTGGTACAAGGATGAACAGCCTATGCTGAAAGTCAAGACAGCCATAGAGGACTCCTTGGACGCAGATTTGCCAACAAGCTACGATGTACCGTCATTCGAATCAAAAATCAGACTGTTGCTCAATCACTTCATCGACATGGCTATTCAGGGCTATGGGTGGATTGCGGCGTAAATTAAGATAGTTGATTTGTGTATGGAATACATCACTCTTTATCATTATACCCGGACGGAGTATTTGGAAGATATCTTGCTTAATCGGCGCCTAAAGGTATCAGAGGTAGGGAGAAGTAATGATCCTCTATCATTTGATACTTTGTAGAATAACGAGCAAACGTATTCTGGCACTAAAAAAGAAACAACAGTGAGGTATAAGCTTCTTGACTCGCCCGGTGAGCTCCATGTAGGCACCGCCGGACTTGCGGGTGTCCGGGACGAAGTAAACGATATTCAGGACAAGGTTGGAATCGGTTGGGGCCAGTTGAAGGAGATTAGAGATTTCCTGCTTTACGGATTCATCCAGAATAGGTCGCTCGTCTGTGAGGCGGGCGGCTTCGGCGATTGCGGCATCGTGACCTGTGAGCGCAGCAAAGGAGGAGAACTGGGCAGCGCGATTAGCCATGCTCATCTGCGGGTGTTTCCGGGATACATGGTGGGGCAGATGGATGATATCTTCGTATTTGTCTTCTGCTTGCCAATTCATGCCTTGTGTCCTCCTATTTGTGAATTGCGATTACGGGTGATAGTGTCTTTCTGCTTACGAACTGTTTTATAATGAGTTATCAATTATTTTCACATTTTTCCGGCTTTTATGATGCTGATTTTCACATTTTTCGGCGTTTTTTGGGGGACAGTTTTCACATTTTTTGAAAAGCAAGCAGGGGAAGGCGGATGATATCCGCGTACTTGTCTTCTGCATCGTACTATGGGGAGTATTATGTTT
>JAZQHA010000259.1:0-2933 GCA_045540315.1 Acutalibacteraceae bacterium
CACCGTCAGCGGGAAGTAAGCCAGTCCTTACCGCTGATGGTAACGTAGTCGCAAGGGTACGGAACAGCAGCTAACCATGGCTGGTGGAAATGTAACTCATGAACTATCGAATCATGATAGAGCTGATAATGCTCATTTTACAGGTGATCCTGTTTGTGATGAATTTCATCTGATGAGCATGTAAGGCTCCGCACGGCGGGCGGCCACCTGCCGTGCGCTTTCCTTTCAAAAAGGGAGTGTTAAATACCAAAAAAGATTGACAAAACCCTTCGATATGCTATGATGACCTCATCAGAAACGGTAGTTCTGATGTTACTTTTTCCAAAGACCTCCCGAGTGGCCGCTCCGGGAGGTCTTCTTTTTACCTTGACTGAATCCGCGCAAGGCTATAATGGCGTTGTCATGCAACGGTAATCATTCATGTTTTTTCTTGGAACGCTCCCTCCGGAATCACCGAGCGCGTTTCTATTTTATTCCCTGGTGAATTTCTGGATAAGCCACCCTGCTGAGCTTTGAGTGCATGATGAGGGGCGCGTTACCAAGCAGACTCGACCCTGGGGAGATGGAGGTAAGCAGATGACTCGAAATGTCTATGCTACCAATTCTTCCCGTTTCTATGATACTCGCCCCATCAAGGTGTATACCGACTATGAGATGGCAGATGGTACATTCCTTAACCTTGCTGTCACGGATTACACCTACGAGGATTCCGCAGAAGTAGAGCGCACCACCGCCACCACATACGCCGCCGATGTCGGCCATCAGCAGGTGACGATTGATGAGACTTATGGTGAAGCCGCTGCATACGCCTACGCTGTCGGCAAGCCCAAGTTCAGTCAGGCGGTCAACGGCGTGCAGACGTGGCATGATTATGAAGCTTCGACCGAACACGGTGCAACGCATTAGCACACGCTTACAACCAAAGCCAACGGTGAACTGGTTGCGCGCAGAGCAGCAGGACCAAGGAATTTATCGCTGACAATGATACCGCGACCTTTGAACAGGACTTCATCTGGGATGGTGAGGACTGACTGCTGCTGAATTCGTTTGAGTATGAATACGATGAAGAAAAATGTGTCATCAACGCCACGCGTGGTAATGCTCGTATGACGACCACCGGATGGATGCGCTGTGGCAAGCTTTCCGAAACGAATGAAGATGGTATTACCATCGCCTATGGTTATAATTCTGCTCAGCAGGATAACGGCTGAACTCAGGCTGATGTGCCGGAGATTGCGCAGAAGATGGTGGATTCCATCACGAAAGCTGTCAGCAATGGCGATACTATGGTGTTCCGCAACTTCGGTACATTCTGCCCCAAGGAGGTGAAAGCTAAGATCGCTAAGAACCAGAAAGACGCTGTGCCAAGCTTTCCAAGTAAGAACGTTTTACCTCACAAGAAGAGAACGCATCCGCTCTGGGGGATACGGACTCATTCTTTTTTGCGATGATTGCCTTAGTTTCAGCGATATAACTTGACCTCATCATGTAGGAATACTATAATATGCTCCCACCCGACTCACTTTCGCATGTCTTTATATAAGCTGCTAGATGATAGTCGATATGTTGGCTGCACTAATTCTCGTGTGCGTTGCGCATGCTTCAGCAAACGAGAATGCCTTACTATGTCCCTTTTGTGCAGAGAGTCTGATGCCGGCTTGCACTTAATTCTTAAAATAGGGGATGCCATTGTTCCTGCAAATCAATATCCGCTGCCAGCCTGCTTAATCGAACGTATCACTTTTTGGAACACATGGGCAAGTGATGAGTTTATTCACCAATACGAACGCATGGAGTCTCCCTTGTATGGATTGGAAGCATATGCTATTTCCATCGCAGCCGATATTTCTGCCTGTTACTCAAATTATTTTGTAGATTACTGCGGCTTTCCTTTACATGATGAATGGGCTACGCGAGAATACGCTTTGAAGCATAGCGATTACGGCAGAAACTGGGATAACAGGTTTCCCCCAGTCCCTACCGAATGGTCATATAACAGCAACATGAAGAAACTCGTTAACTCGGTATCCTCAACCAGATGCGAAGTGCCTCCGCATGGCTATGTGAGGCACCATGATTTGGATTGGAGCATTAGCGAGTTTCATTATGATCCCGCATGCCTTCCTTATCAATGGCTTGGCTATGAAACATCACTTGCCATCGATGCAGAGAATGGGTATCCCGGATGGTTGGTTCGTCAACTGGAGCGCATGCAAATGATGCATGACATTGAAATGGAAGACGCGTTTGATGATACGCCCGGAGCCTGGCGAGCCTCGGAGTATATCCATCCATTCCTGTTCGATGCTATGTCTGTTGATATCTTGCGGTGCAGCAAGAGTCTCGCGCCTATTTCCTCGTCACCACGTTATGTGACAGGAAGTGCTTTGATTGAACTCGTGAAGGACTTAAGGACAGCAAAAGGGGGAAACATTATTTCACAACAGCCTGATGAAATAATCCCAACGGGCTGTCTCTGAATTGTTGCCTCGCGGGTAGTGGGGCTGCTTACATCGGGGACGCCGCATCCTTACGGAAATAATTGAATGGGGGAGCTGGTCGCCGGAATATTATTGGTGATTTCAGCAGTCGCCAGCCTATCCATTATGCAGCCAAAAACGGCCATAAAGTGTTGCTTGAGTATGGCTCTGATATCCATTCGGAGGACTTTGAGAACGAAACTGCCATTACACTTGGCTGCATTCTATGATCATACGGAATGAGTGCGCTATGTACTCGAGTGTACGCGCCTCACAGTTCAGTTCCTCCTTCCACGCCGCAAATACTTGCTGCTCCCGCTTTGCTGCAGCTGTGGGAATTGCACCCTCACCGCGTCCAAGTGGGCGCGCCCATTCTGCCAGAGTTGTGAAATCAAACTCGGGCTGATATGTAACGCCTTGGTTCTGCTGCTCCATGTTCATGGGTATCCGGCT